>JARRLN010000007.1 GCA_037386965.1 Nitrospirota bacterium | reverse complement strand
GCATCGGCAGCCCTCCACTTCGCTTTACACAAGATAATGTACTCTTTGGCACAACCATTCGTGTAATGCAAATCACAAAATGAAACCTTCCGTAAGGGGAACTCGCATCCCCCTTACGTATCCCCGTCCGCATAAGGGGGAGTCTCTCCCCCTTATGTATCCCCCAAAGACAAAACGAAAAAAAGAACTTACATATCCCCCTTACGTATCCCCCTGACGGGGAAGAATTCTTTTGGCCTTAATGGGAGGATTTCTCAGAGGAAAGTCCGAAGGCTTCTCACTTCAGGGGAAAGAACAGGAGTAAGGGTAAGGGTAAGGGTGCTGCCGCCCCAAGAGGAACTCCGGGCGGCTACTTTCGAATATTTCTGGCGAGGTTGCCGAAGCCCAGGGCCTCCCGCACCCTGGCCATGGTGGCCCGGGCCACCACGGCCGCACGCTCGCTGCCCAGGGCGGCTATCTCCTCGAGGCGGGCGGGGTTTTCCAGAAGCTCCTCGCGCTTGGCCCAGATGGGCTCCATCACGCGGAAGACGTTCTTGATGAGGATCTTCTTGCAGTCTATGCAGCCTATGGCGGCGGTGACGCAGCCCCGGGCCACCTCGTCCTGCTCGGCCCGGGTGGAGAATATCTTGTGCAGCTGGTAGACGGGGGACTTCTCGGGGTCGCCCCGGTCGGTGCGCTTCACCCGGGCGGGGTCGGTCATCATGGTGCGTATCTTCTCCTCCACCACCTGGGGGGAGTCCGAGAGGTAGATGGCGTTGTGGTAGCTCTTGGACATCTTCCGCCCGTCTACGCCGGGCACCTTGGGGAAGAGGGTCAGCAGGGGCTGGGGCTCGGGGAAGAGCTCGCCGTACAGGCCGTTGAAGCGGCGGGCTATCTCCCGGGTTATCTCCAGGTGGGGCACCTGGTCCTCCCCCACGGGCACGAGGTCGGCCTTGTACATCAGGATGTCGGCGCTCTGAAGCACCGGGTATCCGAGGAAGCCGTACATGTTGAGGTCCCGGTCGGCGAGCTGCTCCTTCTTCTCCTTGTAGCTGGGGACGCGCTCCAGCCAGCCCACCGGGGTGACCATGGACAGCAGGAGATGCAGCTCCGCGTGCTCCAGGATGCGGCTCTGCAGGAAGATGGTGCAGCGCTCCGGGTCCAGGCCCGCGGCGATGTAATTCATGAGGATGTCCCGCACGGACTCCCGTATGGCCTCGGGGTGGGCGTAGCCGGTGGTCAGGGCGTGCCAGTCGGCGATGAAGTAGTAGCAGTCGTACGTCTCCTGCAGGGCCACCCAGTTCTGCAGGGCCCCCACCAGGTTGCCCAGGTGCAGTTTGCCGCTGGCCTGCATGCCGCTCAGGACGCGCTTCGTCGGTGCCGTGGAGACCTCCTTCGATTACAAGAGATTCAAGAGGGCCATGAACAGGCGGATGAGCGGGGTGATGAAGACCCCCGCCAGCCCCGTCATGATGAGTATTATAACAATAATCATCCCGTAGGGCTCCAGGCGGTTGAGCTGGTCGGCCTGGCGGATGGGCAGAAAGCCCGCCAGCACCCGGCCGCCGTCAAGCGGGGGGACGGGTATGAGGTTGAAGGCCGCCAGCACCACGTTGATGAGGACCCCGGAGCGGAGCATCAGGAAAAGGGGCAGGATGATGGCCTCCGGGAGGACGCCCGACAGGGGGTTTACCACCAGCTTGACAAGCAGCACGCAGGCCACGGCCAGGGCCAGGTTCATCCCCGGACCGGCCGCGGCCGAGAGCGCCATGTCGCGCTTGGGATTGCGGAAATTGTAAGGGTTGATGGGCACGGGCTTGGCGTAGCCGAAGACGAACTGCCCCTGAGTGGTGATGAGCAGGATGACCGGCAACAGCACGGTGCCGATGGGGTCGATGTGGGCCAGGGGGTTCAGGGTGAGGCGGCCGGAGAACTTGGCCGTGCCGTCTCCCATCTTGTAGGCCGCCAGGCCGTGGGCCACCTCGTGGAAGGTGATGGCCACCAGGATGGGCACGGCCGCGATGGCCACCTGCCTGAGAATGCTCGGAATGTCCAGTCCGCCCATCCCCCGCGCTACCCGTAGAGGTCCGGGTTCAGAATCTTGTCGATGGTGGTCCTGGCCAGAACCAGCGGGGCGATGAAGTTGTTGGACATGTCGTGCTCGATGTCCCGCTTGTTCGACAGGTAGGTGATGCGGTCCTGGAGCCGGTCGCGCAGGTAGCCCAGGTAGGCCTGGGTGCGCCGGGGCTTGTACTTCTTGTCGTAGTCGGGCTCGAAGAGCTCGTTGCCGTTTTTGGGAACGAGCAGCCCGTGGAAGGTGCGCCACTCCCTCCACTGGACGCTGTCCCGGATGAGCGCGGTGACGATGGCCAGGGAGAGCTGCTTGGGGATGTCCAGGAGCTCGCCGGGAAGGCCGAAGGCGTGAGTGTTCATGATGTAGCACTCGCAGTCCATCTTGAAGAGCTTCCGGAACTGCTCGCAGTCCTCCAGGAGCGGGTGCACCCGGAAGGGGTTGGCGAAGGGCTCGATGACCAGCTTCTCGAGCTCCTTGGCCTCCACGTTCTCCACCCCCTTGGCCCTCAGGGTGGACAGCGACGCCCCCAGGGCCACGGCCAGGGCGCTCCCCTTGACCTTGCAGACGGGGGGAAGGCTCGTGTCCTTCTGAAGCCAGATGACCATGCCCGGCCTCTCGCAGTGCTCCGAGTGGGTGAACATGTCGCGGCTCTTCAGGCAGCGGCCGTTGGAGTTTCTGACGTCCAGGGCCACCAGGCGCTTCTCGCCCGTGGGAAGCTGGGTGACCGCCACGTTCTGCGCGGAGTAGAAGTACCTGAGCGTGGGGTCGTTGAAGGTGACCGCGTCGGTCTTGTCGAAGAGAGAGGGCTCCAGGGCCACCGAGAAGTCGTTCTCCAGGTCGATGAGGAAGGCGTCGTCGTGGATGACGGTCACCTTCTCGTCCTCGCGGAGCAGGCCCTCGTGGTCCAGGCTGTTGGTGATGGAGCTCTTGCCCGAGCCCGACAGGCCGAAGACAGCAACGGGCGGGGCGTTTCCTATCTTCTTGATGCCCCCGTGGCAGGCTACCATGTTGTGCCGCACGCCCACCGTCCAGGCCAGGGTGAGGGTGCCCTTCTTGCGCTCGCCGAAGTACCGGAGCCCCAGGATGGCGATGCAGTTGTGGGCCTCGTCGATGATGACGCAGCCGTGGGGGAACTCCGGATGGGTCCACGAGGGGTCCGCGAAGGCGACGATGTCGGGCTCATCGATGCGGCGGGAGCGTTCGTATATCTCCGTCCAGGGCTTGATGAAGGGCTGGAAGTTCAGCCCCCAGTCCAGCATGTTCTTGGCGTCGGCCTCCGGTGAGAGCAGGTGGGCCTTTACCATGAAGTCCGGGTGCAGCCCCACGATGCCCTCCAGCCACAGGCCCGGGCTCTGGTTGAACCGGTATACCGCTTCCCGCAGAACGGCCTGGAACTTCTCGCTCTGGGCCCTGTCGAAGTTGCGCACAAGGAGGCGGGCCCGCGCGGTGCGGCCCACCACGCTGCCGTCGTTGCTCACCAGTATCCTGGCGTCCGCCGGCAGGCCGAAGTGTTCGGGGCGGTACATCGGCATGTCGGTGGCCACCACCTCGTGCTGGGTGAGGGCCAGGTCGTAGAGCTCCGCCATGGTGGTCTTTCTCACCGAGTTGGCATGCATGCCCGTCTCGATGATGGCCCTCCAGGGGGAGGCGGGAAGCTTCTGTTCCGTCGCCATAAGGTTCTCCTTGGAGTGAATCACTTATCATAGACCGGGGTTCGGGCCCTTGTCAAATACTAGTCGCTTCTAAGAAGCATTGCCGGCGGATGTCAAGGCCTCATTTCGCCATTTTGCACCCGCAAAACGGCCACCAGGGCGCTCTAGGAAGACATCCCCCTGGTCCAAGAGCATGACGGTGCGGGCGGCCGGGGGGCGGGCGAAGGTCCCGCCTGCCCACGTGTGAGCCCGCTCCTATGCAGCCGGTTGACTTTCTGTTAGAATCTGGACATGCGAGGCAACGGTGCCGCGAAAAGACGGAGGCAGGCCCCCAAGGTCCTCATGGTGGACGATGAGGCGCCCATCCTGATGTTCTACGAGGCGGAGCTCGCCGACGAGGGCTACGACGTGGTAACCGCCACAAGCGGGCAGGAGGCCCTGGAGCTCTTCGCCAGCGAGAAGCCCGACGCCGTGACCCTGGACATCATGCTGCCCATGGTGCAGGGGGGCAGGCTCAGAAGCACGGTCAACCCCACCGGCATCCGGCTCCTTCAGCAGATGAAGGGCATGGACGGCTCCATCCCGGTCATCATGCTTACCGCCTTCGACTATACCGACAAGATGAAGAACCTTCCCTCCGACGGATACGTGGTGAAGTCCTCCGACACGGACGAGCTGAAGTCCCTCCTGGAGAGGCTCGTCCGGAGAAAGGAGGAGACCCGTGGATAGGGCTTTTGAAAGGCGGGAGGAGGACTATCTCTCCGATATCCTGGCCCTGGATTCCCCGGTCCCGCGCTCCTTCCTCTTCGGGCAGTTCCTGAGGATGAAAGGGCTCATCACGGAGGAGGACGTCTTCAACGCCCGGATGATGCAGAGGCAGCACAACCGCAGAATCGGCGAGCTGGCCCGGGAGAAGGGATGGCTCTCCACGGCCGACGTGGCCCGCATCCTCACTTACCAGGAGGAGGACTTCCGGAAGTTCGGGCAGGTGGCCCTGGAGCACGGCTACATATCCCTGGAGAGGCTGGAGAGCCTGCTCAAGGAGATGCAGGAGAGCTATGTGCTCTTCGGCGAGGCCCTGGTGAACCTCGGCGTGCTCACCAAGGAGGAGATGGAGGAGAACTTCGTGCAGTTTCAGAGGCTCAGGCTGGAAGGGGAGCACCACGCCTGAGGCCGGCCGTATCGGATAGTCCGGCCTCCCCCCGGGGCCGAAGGAATATTCCCGGACAACACGAGAAGCAAAGCGAGGTTCCCATGCGACGGTTAGCCCTTCAGATGTCCCTCGTCTTTTCCGCCGGTGCCCTGGGCGGCCTTATAAACGGATTGGCGGTCTGGTTTTTCGGCCGGATAGGCTTCCCCGAGGCCCTGGGAGTCTCGCTGGCCCCCGCCCTTACGGTGCCGTGGCTTTATCCCCGCCTGGTGTGGGGAGGCATATGGGGCGCTCTGTTCCTGATACCGCTTCTTCGGAAGCGGCCCTTCTGGCGGGGCGTCCTCTACGGGTTCGGGCCCACCCTGGGCATGCTCTTCTGGGTGTTTCCCCTGAAGCTGGGCAAGGGAACGGCGGGCCTTGACCTCGGAGCCCTGACCCCGCTTTTCGTCATCATTTACAACAGCATCTGGGGCGTGGTGGCCTCCTACTGGCTCCGCCTGGCGGGCGAAGAGCGCCGCCCCTGAGGGGCTCTCTCCGCTTTTGAGCGGCTTTCGCCGCAAGAGGGGGAAAAGCCGCCGCGGGGACCGTTGCACCCTCCGCGCACACTGTTGATGTCCCCCCCTTTGATGTGTATAATAAAGCCCTCCCGGGAGAGTCACCGTCTCGCCGGGGGTAGTGGGGGAGTTTCGATACACGGGCAGCTGTCTTCTCTTTCGCCGGAACACTTTTTACGCTGACATGGAAAGGCACCTTTACCTTCTCTCTTCGGACCAGACAAGTGTTGCCGTGGCGCGCCGCACCCTGGAGCCTCTGGGCGTTGCCGTTACGGTCAAGCAGCGCCTGCCCGCCCTGCTCAGGGCCATGCAGGGGCCCGACCTCGTCCTGGCGGACGTCTCCGACGTCGCCCGGGCCACGCGGGAGATACGCTCCTACCACCCCGAGGCCGTCGTGCTGGTGACCACCCGGGAGGACTGCGCCAAGTCCGCCGTGCAGGAGGGGGCGCATTTCTGCCTGGTCAAGCCCCTGAACACCCACCGGCTCGCCGCAGCCGTCAGGAGCGCGCACGGCTATCTGGCCCTCAGGGACGAACTGGAGAAGCGCCAGGACGAGGCCGCCGTGCCGGTGGACCTCTACGGCGGCACGGCCATGCGCAAGGTCCTGAGGGAGGTGGAGCGCCTGGCCCGGCGGGACGTCCCCGTGCTCATCTCCGGCGAGAGGGGCACGGGCCGCGAGCACATGGCCCGCGTCATGCACCGGATGAGCAGCCGCAGAACGCGGTCCTTCGTCACGGTGGAGGGTGCGGGCGGCGACCTGGAGACGGCCCTTTTCGGGACCGAGGGCTCCCCCGGCAAGGCGGTGAGCGCCGAAGGGGGCACGCTCTTCCTCAAGAACCTCGACGGTCTTGCCCCCGAACGGGCCAGGAGCGTGGGTGCCTTCATGAAGGAGCGGACCCTGCCCGGCTCATCGGGGAGCCGCCTGGACGTGCGGGTCCTCTGCTCGTTAAACGGCATCCAGGGCGACGACCCTCTCCGTACCAGCTCGTGCAGGGTGCTCAGGCTTCCGCCCCTGAGGGAACGCGTGGAGGACATCGTCCCCCTGGCCGAGCAGTTCCTCACGGAGTGCGCGCAGGTCTTCGAGACCGGCCCGAAGCGCCTGGCCCAGGGAGCCAGGAAGTACCTCACCCGCCATCCCTGGCCGGGAAACGTGGGGGAGCTGAAGAACGCCATCCGGAAGGCCTGTCTCCTTTCCAGCGACGAGCTGGTGGAGGAGAGGCACTTCGTCCTGGGAGACGTGGCCGCCCACTGCTCCATCAAGGAGTTCCTCCAGGTCAAGCTCGGCAAATACATAGGCGAGATGACCAAACTGCGCAGGGCGGGCCTGCATGCCACGGTGATGAACGAGGTGGAGAAGTCCCTCATCGAGCTGGTCCTGGAGGAAGCCTCGGGCAACCAGCTCAAGAGCGCGGCCACCCTGGGCATAAACCGCACCACCCTCAGGACCAAGATAAAGAACTACCGCATCTCCCCCTGACCCCCCGTCTCTCCTTCCGCACGCCTCGGGCGAGACGGGTATGGTAAACTTCTATGTTATGGTTCGTACGGGCATTTCCGAGCGGGTTCCGGAGGGTTTCGTGAAGACTGGGAACAACGAGAAGAAGATCCTCATCAACGCCAGACACCCCGTGGAGAAACGGGTCGCCATCGTCCAGGGGGAGCTCCTCGTGGACTTCTACGTGGAGGTCCCCCTCAAGGAGCACCTGAAGGGAAACATTTACAAGGCCGCGGTGGCGCGGGTGGAGCCCTCGCTGCATGCCGCCTTCGTGGACTTCGGCCCGAAGCGCCACGGCTTCCTCCAGTACGACGAGGTCATGCCTTCCGTGAGAAAGGCGGGGGCCGGGGGCAAGGGGCGCATCCAGGACGCCCTGGGCAAGGGGCAGGAGCTCATCGTGCAGGTGGAGAGGGAGGAGCGCGACACCAAGGGGGCGCGCCTGACCACCTACATATCGCTGCCCGGCCGCTACGTGGTCATGATGCCGGGGCAGGAGAAGGTGCGCGTCTCCCGGAAGATCGAAAGCAGGGCCGAGCGGGAGCGCCTCAAGGAGCTGTTCCAGTCCCTGAAGCTCCCCGGAGACGCGGGCTTCATCCTGCGCACCGCGGGCATGGAGCGTTCCACCGAGGAGCTGGCCCACGACCTGAAGTACCTCACCAAGCTCTGGAACAAGATACAGGCCGAGGCCAAGAAGGCCTCGGCCCCGGCCCTTGTCTACAAGGAGGAGGACATCGCCGTGCGCACCGTGCGGGACTACCTCACCACCGACGTGGCCGAGGTCATCGTCGACGAGAAAGAGACTGCCCGGGCCGTCCGGGCCTTCCTCCGAAGGACGATGCCCTGGCGGAAGATAAACGTCACGTACTACAAGGCCGCGCGGCCTCTCTTTGACATCTACGGCCTGGAGGTGCAGATAGCAAAGCTCGGGGAGCGGTTCGTCTCCCTTCCCTCCCGCGGGTACCTGGTCCTGGACAAGACCGAGGCGCTGACGGCCATCGACGTCAACTCGGGCCGCAGCCGCAAGGAAAAGGGGGTGGAGCAGACCGCCTTGAAGACGAACTTGGAGGCCGCCGACGAGATTGCCCGGCAGCTCCGCCTCCGGGACATCGGCGGGCTCATCGTCATCGATTTCATCGACATGGAGCAGGTGAAGCACAGGCGGGAGGTGGAGGCCCGCCTGAGCACGGCCCTCCACGAGGACAAGGCCAAGTGGGACCTGGGCAGGATATCGCAATTCGGGATGCTGGAGATGACCAGAGAGCGCCTGCGGTCCACCTATTTCGAGACCACCACCCGCGCGTGCCCCGTCTGCGCGGGAGCCGGCGTGCTCAAGGCCGACGAGCTGGTCGCCCTCTCGGCCTTCAGGGAGATGCACACGCGGGCCTCCGAGGGCGGCATCGAGGGCTTCATCTGCAGGCTCCCGGTGGCCAGCGCGAACTTCCTCATGAACGAGATGCGCCAGGACCTCGTGGCCCTGGAGAAGGAGTTCAAGGTCCGCGTCTCGGTGCTGGCCGACGGCACCCTGCCCCCCGGGCAGGTGCAGGTGCAGGCACAGAAGGAAGCCGGGGAGGCCCCGGCCGAGGAGCAGGAGACGCCCGAGGCGCCCAGGAAGAAAAAGAGGCCGCGGCGGCGGGGCCGGAAGAAGCCGGCCGGGAAGGAAGCTGCCGAGGCCCCGGAGGAGGAGGCGGTGACGGTCCAGGAAAAGGCAGCCGGGGAAGAAGCCGCGCCGGAAACCCCTGAGGAAGCGCAAGGGGAAGCGGCACCCGAGGGGCCCAGGAAAAAAAGGCGGCCCCGCCGGAGGGGGCGGAAGAAAGCGGCCCAGCTCCCCAAAGGGGAAGGGGAGACGGCAGCCGAGGCCCCCGCGGAGCCGTCCGGTGAAGAAGCCCCTGTAGCGGAGGCCGCCGGCGCTCCGGCGGAAGCCGCAACCGGGGGGGCCAGGAAGAGGCGGCGGCCCCGCCGGAGGGGTCCGCGCAAGAAGGCCCCGGAAGAGAAGCCCGAAGCGTCCGAATCCGTGCAGGCCGCGGGGGAAGGAGCCGCGGAGGGCTAGCCTCCTACATGCGGGCGCCCGTCAGGGCGTCCTTGCAGGGGCAGTGCCGGCGGGGGGGAATCCGCGCCACCGTCTCTTTGATGAGGAGCCTGAGCCTCCGGGTGGACTCCTTCATCATCTGCACCACCTCCTCGGTGGTGAGCTTCTGGCCGGTCAGTCCGGCCGCGCGGTTGGTCACCACCGATATGCCCAGCAGGCACATCTCGAGCTCCCTGGCCAGGACGGCCTCGGGCATGCCCGTCATCCCCACCAGGTCGGCGCCCCCTCGGGCGAAGAACCGCACCTCCGCGCGGGACTCAAGCCGGGGGCCGTTGACACAGAGATAGGTGCCCTCCGCCCTCAGGGCGAGGCCCGCCTCCTTGCCCGCCAGAAGGGCCGATGCTCGAAGCTCCGGGCAATAGGGCTCGGTGAAATCCACGTGGACGACCTCGCCCTCTTCGTAGAAAGTGCCGGGGCGCGCCCCCTGCGTCATGTCCAGCACCTGGTCCAGGATGACCAGGTCCCCCGGGGCCAGGGAGGGGTTTATCCCCCCCGTTGCGTTGACCGATATGATGCGCTCCACGCCCAGGTCCCGGAACCCCCGGATGTTGGCCCTGTAGTTGACGCGGTGCGGGGCGATTTCATGCCGGAGGCCGTGGCGGGGCAGGAAGACCAGCCGCACCCCGTCCAGCTCGCCCAGGGCAAAGGGGGCGGAGGGCCTGCCGTAGGGCGTTTCCAGCTCCCGTTGTTCCAGGATTTTCAGCCCCTCGATGTCATACAGCCCGCTTCCGCCTATCACACCCACGCTCTGCATGGTGATATAATACACCATCGAAACGCGCCGCCGGACGTCCGCCGGAAACCACGAACCCATGAAAGAGACGGTGCCTCGTGCTTGACCAGATGCTCCTTGAGAAAGTCCTCCGGAAGGCCCTCTGCCGGGGCGGGGACTACGCCGACGTCTTCGTGGAGTGGAAGCGCCCCACCACGTTGCAGATGGAAGAGGGGCGCATAGAGAAGGTACTGACCGGGGTGGAGCAGGGCGCGGGCATCCGCGTCCTCTTCGACGGGAAGACCGCCTTCGCCTTCAGTAACGACCTGCGGGAGGAAACCCTCCTCCTGGCGGCCCGGGGGCTGAGCGTCGCCGTGGCCCGGGGGGAGAGCGCCCCCGGGCTCTCGCTGATGACCCAGCGGCCCGCAGTGGATTTTACCTTCCGGGAGCGGCCCGACGCGGTTGCCCTGCCCAGAAAGGTCTCGCTCCTCAGGGAGGCCGACCACGCCGCCCGCGCGCTGGGCGGAGAGAAGGTGCGGCAGGTGAGCCTCGTCTACCGCGATTCGGTCCAGAGGGTGCAGGTGGCCACCTCGGAGGGCGCCCTGGCCGAGGACGAGCGCATCCATACGATTTCGCTGGTGAACGTGGTGGCCCAGGAGAAGGACGTGGTGCAGACCGGCTATGAGACCATGGGCGGCCTGGTGGGGTTTGAGCTTTTCGCCGAGGAGTCCTTCGTGCAGGCCGCCCTGCGGGCCGTGCGCCGGGCCCTGGCCATGCTCACGGCCCGCCGGGCCCCCGGCGGGAGGATGCCGGTCGTCATCTCCTCGGAGGCCGGGGGCACCATGATACACGAGGCCATCGGGCACGGCCTGGAGGCGGACCTGGCGGGGCAGGGGCTCTCGAAGTTCTCCGGCCTGCTGGGCCGCCAGGTGGCCTCCCCCCTGGTCACCGTCATCGACGACGCCACCCTGCCGGGGAAGCGGGGCTCCTTCCGGTTCGATGACGAGGGGACACCCTCGGCGCGGACCGTTCTGGTGAAAGACGGCGTCCTCCGCACCTACATGTTCGACAAGCTCTCGGCCATGCGTGAGGGGGCCCAGTCCACGGGCAACGGCAGGCGCGAGAGCTACCGCCACCGCCCCATCCCCCGGATGACCAATACCTTCATCGCCCCCGGCGCCTCGGAGCCGGAGGACATCGTGCGGTCCACCGCGAGAGGGCTCCTGGTAAAGAGGATGGGCGGCGGGCAGGTCAACACGGTGACCGGGGAGTTCGTCTTCGACGTGCAGGAGGGCTACCTCATCGAAAACGGTGCGCAGGGCGAGGCCGTGCGGGGGGCCACCCTCACCGGAAACGGCCCCGACGTTCTCATGAATATCGACATGGTGGGCTCGGACCTCGGCTTCGCCATCGGCACCTGCGGCAAGGATGCCCAGGGAGTGCCCGTCTCCGACGCCATGCCCACGGTCAGGATAGCAGAGATGGTGGTGGGGGGCGAGGTCTGAGGGTGCGGCTCTCCCTGTGTCCTTTCTGCGTCACTGCGGATACAGCGCCACAGGAGCAGGGAGGAAATTCCTTGTTTATCAGCTTGTTTCATGTGGCACATAAATTGCTTTGTTCTTACCCGTGCGTTTACAGCGGACCATAAGGGGCGAGAGGAGCTTCACCGGCTGGGGGCTGCACTCCGGCAGGCGGGCCCGGATGCTTCTGAGGCCCGCGCCGCGGGACACCGGCGTCGTCTTTCACCGGCGGGACAAGGGCGGGTTCGTTCCGGCCCAGGTCGCCATGGTCTCCGACACGGCCTTCGCCACCACCCTCAGGGTAAACGGCTCGCGCGTGCGGACGGTGGAGCATCTCCTTTCGGCGGCCGCGGGCCTCGGCGTGGACAACATGGTGGTGGAGCTCGAGGGGCCCGAAGTGCCCATCATGGACGGCAGCGCCAGGGCCTTCGCCGAGGGCATTCTGGCCGCGGGCGTCGCCCCGCAGGGAGTCTACCGCTCCTATATCAAGGTCATCGAGCCCGTTTCCTTCAGGGACGGGCATGCCGAGATAGTGGCCCTTCCTTACGAGGGCAGGGCCGTCACCTGTCACGTCTCCTACGGCCACCCCCTCGTCGGTGAGCAGCGGATGTGCGTGGACCTGGAGGACGAGGAGAGCTTCGTCCGCGAAATCGCCCCTGCCCGGACCTTCGGGTTCCTGAAGGACGTGCAGCGGCTGAAGTCCATGGGCCTGGCCCAGGGTGGCTCCCTGGACAACGCCGTGCTCCTGAGCGACACGGGGGTTATTAACGCCTCGGGCCTGCGTTTCAAGGACGAGTGCGTCCGCCACAAGATCCTGGACTTCGTGGGGGACCTCTCCCTGGCGGGCTTGCCCATCGAGGCGCACTTCATCGTCTCCCGCTCCGGCCACGCCGCCAACACGAAGTTCCTCAGACACCTTCTCTCCGACCCCGGGTGCTGGCAGATCGTCTCGGGGGCGGAGCACGGCCTGAGGGTCCCTGCGTAACCAAAAAGGCCGCATAATCAAAGGCTTATAATTAAAGCCTTGATTTTTCCGTTTCCCCCGGCATAGACTCTAAAAGAACTCCGGAGAGAAAAAATGGGCTGGGAATCCCTTCCCAGCCCATTCCAGACCTCGCAGCCTTGTTCGTTGCTGCTTCTTCTCCGCTTACTTCTTGGCTGCGGTCTTCTTCTTGGCCGCGGTCTTCTTCTTGGCCGCGGTCTTCTTCTTGGCCGCGGTCTTCTTCTTGGCCGTGGTCTTCTTCTTGGCCGCGTTGTTCGCCATCAAATCACCTCCTTTCTGGCCTCCTCGGACGGAGACTGGATTATCTGACGCGTCCGACCAGCGAGATCCTCTTTCCGGAGAGTATCTTCCTCAACTGTGCATCGCGTCTTTTCCGTCTGCGCTTGAACTCTTCCTCTTCCATCTCTATCCACGTTATCTTTACGTTGAACTTCCTCTCGATGCTCCGGAACTCCTTTACCAGGTCGTCCTGGGCCCCCACCACCATGAGGTCCACCGTATCGGCGTCCTCCCCCTCGGCGTAGGGTCCGTAGATGAAGGCGGCCTTTACCCCGGAGGCCCGGAGCACGGCCTTCAAGGCGCCCGGAAGGCCCAGCGACTTCGTAATCAGGCTTCTCAGCTCCCGGAAGAGGGGGGATTCCTTGTTGGCCTGGAAGTACCTCAAATTGGCCACGTGCTCGCTGGTGACGATGCCCATGCGTTCGAGGTTGTCCAGCTCTCGCTTGATGCCCGAGGGGTTCTTCCGCAGGAGCTTGGCGATTTCCCTGACGTAGAACATCTCGTCGGGGCTGCTCAGGAGGAGGGAGAGGACGTCAGCCCGTATCGACGATGAGAAGAGCTTCTTTAGCATCTGCCTCCTGCACGTATAATGAAACGTCTCACCGCATTTTTATAACATATCACCTGAAGTGTGTCAATAAAAAAGATGAACAAAAAATGCTTTTTTGTGAACGCGTTTACACATAGAGAACGTTTACAAAAAGCGAACGCAGTTTTTTGGTGATGCCGGTCACGAAACGGCCCTCAGCGCAGCAGGGCGCGCACCCGCCGGAGGTTCTCCGGGTCGTCGGCGGGCGACGTCTTGGGCGTTTCGAGGATAAGGGGGACGCTTCCGAAGGACTCGTGGTGCAGAAAGCGCTTCATTCCCCGGCTGCCTATCTTCCCCTTGCCTATGTGCTCATGCCTGTCCAGGCCGCTGCCGAGCCCTCCCCTGGAGTCGTTCAGGTGCACCAGAAGGACCCGGGAGAGGCCGAAGAACGCCTCCATCTTCTCGCTCAGGGTGCGGAGGCCCTCTTCCGTGCCCAGGTCGTAGCCCGCGGCGTACGCGTGGCAGGTGTCCAGGCATATGCCGCGGACGGCGCCCCCGGCTGCTTGGAGAATCCGGGCCACCTGCTCCATCGAGGAGGCCACGTCGCCGCGCTTGCCCGAGGTGTTCTCGATGAGGAGCCCCGTCCGGGAGGGCGAGGACAGCTCCAGGGCTTCCGCCATGCCTTGCACGCTCAAGCGCGCGGCGTTCCCCTCCCGGGAGCTCCCCGGGTGAAGCACCACGTAGTCCGCGCCCAGGAGGTCCGCCCTCCTCATCTCCTCTGCAAGGAGGGCGATGGACGCGCGCCGCAGGTCTTTCCGGGGCGAGGCCAAGTTGATGAGATAGGACGCATGGACCGCAACGGGGGAGATGTCCAGGCGCTCGCGCTCCCTTCGGAAGAGGGCGGCCTCCTCTTCGGGAAGCTCTCCGGTCTTCCATCCGCGGGGGTTATGGCTGAATATCTGCACGGCCGTGCATCCCAGGTCGCGGGCGCGCCTCAGGGCCTTTGCGAGCCCTCCCGCTATGGACGTGTGGACACCGAGACGCCGCTCCATGGCCCTCCTCGTATACTTTATCACCGGTCTCCTTTTAAAATAAGGAGAGAGGAGCCGGTTTGAAGAGCGACAGGAGGTGAGTTTCCCATGTGCGAGCTCAACGCGTATGTTTTAAGGGACGGCACTCAGGAGCTTGTCTTGGAAAGCGTGACCGTCATCCAGGCCGAGCAGGGCACGGTCGTCGTGCGGAACCTCTTCGGCGAGGAGAAGAGGCTTCAGGCGAAGATAAAGGAAGTCTCGCTCAAGAACAACACGGTCGTCCTGGAGGCCTGAGTCCCGTGGCCTGGAGGCTCGTGGAGACGGCCGACGGGGGCGCGGCCTGGAACATGGCCCTGGACGAGGCCGTGGCGGCTGCGGTGCGGCGGGGCGCGGCCCCTCCCACAGTGAGGTTTTACGGCTGGACCTCTCCGTCGGTAAGCATCGGGTGTTTTCAGCGGGCCCGGGACGTGGACCTGGCCTTCTGCGAGAGGGAGTCCATTGCCGTCGTGCGCAGGCCCACCGGGGGAAGGGCGGTGTTTCACGGGCGGGAGCTCACCTACAGTGTTTCGGCGCCGCGGGGCGCCCTCATGCCCTCGAGTCTTCTGGGGACGTACCGCGCCCTGAGCGCGGCCTTCCTCGCGGCCTTCAAGCTCCTGGGCCTGGAGCCCTCGGCCCACACCGGCCGCAGGCCCTCCGCGGAGAGAAGCCCCCTTTGCTTTGCCTCACCCTCCTACGGAGAGGTGACCCTGAGGGGGAAAAAGGTGGTGGGCTCCGCCCAGAGGCGCTGGCCCGACGGGTTTCTCCAGCAGGGCTCCCTTCCCCGCGAGGTGGACCGCGCACGCACGGCGCGCGTCTTCCGGCTCTCCGGCGAGGAGGCACCCCCGGCGGGGCTCTGCGAGGTGGTGCCGGACGTGACCCCGGAGGCCCTCAAGGACGCTCTTCGTCTGGGTTTTGAGGAGGTATTGGGCCAGGCCCTTCTGCCTGCTCCTCCCACGGAGGAAGAGCTGAAGCGGGCCCGTGCCCTTGAACGGGAGAAGTACCTGTCGCCGGGCTGGACCCTGAGGCGCTAGGCTCCTGGGCCGGCGGGGAGGTGCCCCGGTGATAGAAAAGCATCACCGAGCCCAGGATGACCAGGCACAGGTAGGCCTGGACGGCCAGGCTCAGGAACTGGTACGGGATGGCCAGGATAATGCCCACGAAGGGGACGAACTGAAGCGGGATGCCCACCAGGACGAGGGCGAACTGGGCGCCTATGTAAAGCAGGGCCAGCAGGGCGAAGAGGCCGACGGCCCGGGGCTGCCTTTTCAGGAATGCAAACGCGCTGTCCAGGGAGCGGGACGGCCTTTCCCCCTGGAGGGCAAGGGGGGCGATGCCCTCCAGGCTCAGAAGATAGAGGCCGAAGATGAAGGCGAAGAGGAAAAACAGGGCCGAGAGGATGAAGAAGGTCCTGAAGAAGACCCCGAGGGCGCCTTCGTGCGGGGCGAGCCGGTCCAGGGCGAGAAAGCCGGCTACCGCGGAGACCGACCCCAGAAGGAAGAGGCCGATGAAGAGGAGCCCCACCAGCAGGGTATAGCCCATGAGGGGAACGAAGAGCCTCTTTGCCCAGTGCGTGAAGCTCCCCATGGAAAACCGGAAGGAGGCGTCCTTGACGGCCTGGCCGAGGACGCCCGCGGAGCCCCCGAGGACGTAGAGCCAGACGGAAAACGAGAAGGTCAAGTAGTTGAGAATGCTTACGAGGACCACCACAAAGATCCAGAGAAAGCGGCTGACGAGCTCCCAGGGGTTTCCGGCAGCCGCCGCCAGGTCCGTCAGGCTTTTTACCTCCGGCAGGTGCGCTCCGTTTACGAGCAGGGCCGCCGCTACCGGAACGACCACCAGGACCACGAACCCGACCGCCTGAATGACGGCCATGACGAGCTGGACGAGCACCAGTTGCCAGGTGCGGTTGACGAGCCGGAAGCCTTCCGTTATGGCGTCCGAGAGAGACACAGGTCGTATTGTAGCAGGTTTGACCCCCTGAAATGAGACTCTTTATAATCCACAACGAGACGTGAACGGCGCCCGTACGCAGAAGGTCATCAAGGTCACCGGGGACGCCAGGGCCGAGGTCGAAGACCTGGTTGCCCTGGAGCGGAGGCTCCGCGTGCGCGTCAACGGCTCGGAGCGCCTGAGCCTGTACTGCACGCCCCTGATGGTGCGGGAGCTGGTGGTGGGCCTTCTCGTGACCGAGGGTGTTGCCGAGGGTGTCTGTGCAGAGCGCATGAGCATCGTCTACGGCGAGGAGATAACGGTGGACGTGGCCGCCGAGGGGCGGGTCAGCACCAAGGGGGCGTCGGTCACCTCGGGCTGCGTGGGGGGCATCAGCTTTGAGAAGAAGCACACCACCCGGGCACGGAGCGACCCGATGCGCATGGGGGCCGGGCGGCTCCTGGATGTCTTCGGGCGCTTTCAGCACCGCTCCGACCTTTACAACTCCACCGGCTGCGTCCACAGCGCGGCCCTCTCCGACGGGGAGGACATCCTCTGCCATGCCGAGGACATCGGGCGGCATAACGCGGTGGATAAGGTCATCGGTTATGCCCTCCTGGAGGAACTCGGATTCTCCGGCCGGCTGATGCTGGCCAGCGGCCGCCTGTCCTCGGAAATCGTCTCCAAGTGCGCCCGATGGGGCATTCCCCTGGTGGTAAGCCGCACCGCCCCCACGGCGCTGGCCCTGGATATCGCCGAGGAAAGCGGGGTCACCGTGGTGGGCTTTGCCCGCGGCAGGCGCTTCAACATCTATACCCACCCCGAGCGCATCACCTTCCCCTGAGCGAGGCCCACCCATCCCCGGTAGCGTTTGGGGCCCTCACTCTATCAGACGCTTGAAAACGGGTGCCCTGAACATCCCGTCGCGGGTCCTCTCCTGAAAGAGGACCTCGGCCCGAAGCTCGGGGCGCACCCAGCGGATGTCCTCCCTGATGTTCCGGAAGGACGGAGAGGGCGGCTCTGCGGTGCGAAGCTCCTCGAGCTTCCCCCTGAGCCGCCGGGCCTCCTTCTCGCCGAAGCCCGTGCCCACCTTGCCCCTGTACACCCACCGCTCCTCCTCGGGGGTGGCCAGGGCCAGGGCCCCGAAGGTGGCGCTCCGCGCGCCCTTGCCCGGTGTGTACCCTATGATGAAGCAAATCTCCGCGCCCCGGGGCTTTATCTTGAGCCAGTAGCGCGACCTCTTGCCCGGCAGGTAGGGGCTTTCCATGTCCTTGGCCATCGCCCCCTCGAAGCCCCGCTTTACGGCCTCCTCGAAGAACCGCCGCCCCTCGGCCGCCACGTACATGGACTCAAGGAGGCGCTCCGAGAGCCCGAGCGTGCGCGCCAGGAGCTTTTTCCTCTCCCGGAGGGGCCTCGCGGTCCGCCACCGGCCGTCGAGGTACAGGATGTCGAAGGCCACGTAGGTGGCCGGCATCTCCCTGGAAAGAAGAGATATCTTCAGGGGGTTGTCCAGGTGCTCCCGCTCCTGGAGCCTGGGGAAGCTGGTGAGCCCCCCGGAGAAGACCACGAGCTCCCCGTCCAGGATGGCGGTCTTTGCACGGATGGCCCCCGTGAGTTCGCCGAGCTCGGGGTAGCGGCGGGTTATGTCCAGGAGCCTCCGGTTCTGAAGGCGCACCCCCCCGGCCTCCTTGAAGAGGATGCAGCGGGTGCCATCCCACTTTATCTCGTAGAGGTGGCGGGGCGAGTCGAAGGGCCGGGAGGAGTAGGCCAGCATGGGCCTGACGGGCTTGCGGGGCATCTAGGCCGTCTTGCGCTTCCTTTCCCCGGGCTTCCTTTTCCTTCCGGCGGCCATCTCCTTTTTCCCGGGCATCTGCCGGGACTCCTGCACGCTTTTCCTCAGGGCGTCCATGAGGCTTACCACCTTCCTCCTCTCCTCGGGGCGCCGCACCTCGAGCTTCTTGCCCTTGGCCTTGGCCTCGATGATGCTCATGAGGGTCTCGGAGTACTCGTCCACGAGCTCCTCGGGCCGGAAGGGGCCGCTCATGTTCTCCATGATCTGCACGGCGAGCGCGAGCTGCTCCTCGTCCACCGGGGCCTCCGCGGCCAGGGCTGTCTCGCCGAGCTCGGAGACCTTCTGAATTTCCTCGGGGTAATGCAGGGTGTAGGCCACCAGGGCTCCGTCATGGGGCTTGATGGCCATGATGTGCTCCCTGTTTCTGATGACCACCTTGGCAAGGGCCGCCTTGCCCGTCTTCTCCACCGCCCGGAGGAACAGGGCGAAGGCCTCCGCCCCCACTTTGCCGTCGGGCACCAGGTAGCTGGCCTCGGAGTAGTACAGGGGATGTATCTTCCCCTCGTCGACGAACTTCATCACCTCGATGGCGTCGGTGGCCTCTTTCTTCGCCCGCTCGATCTCCTCGTCCTCGATGGGCACATACGTGTCCCTGCCGTAGCGGTAGCCCTTGACGATCTCCTCCCTGTCCAGCTCCTTCTCGCAGTGGGGGCAGTAGGTGTGCTGGCGGACGCGGGTTCCGCACTCCCCGTGCAGGAGGTTGAAGCTTATGGTCTTCCGGGAGATGGCGGTGTACATCTTCACAGGGATGGTCACCAGGGAGAACCGGATATATCCCTTCCACGTGCTCTTCATGCCCCGACTCCTTTTCCTTTCTTGATAGCCAGATGCTAGCAGAAAAGGCGCCCCGGGGCAACGAGGGCGCGCCGGCGCGAGCCGGAGGGGCTACCTGATGCCGTATTTGGAGAGCTTGTGGCGGAAGGACCGGTAGGAGAGCCTCAGGAGCTCCGCGGCCTCCGTCTGTTTTCCTCCGGTGCTCCTGAGGGCCTCGACGAGGTATTTCTTTTCGAACTCGGCCAGCATCTCCTCCAGGTCCACGCCCCCGTTGGAGGAAATGTCCGGCAGAAGGGCCTCCTCGCTCCGGGGCTTCGCCTTCAGCTCCGGCGGGAGGTCGGCGTCGGTGATTATCTCGGTGTCTGTAAACAGGAGGATGCGCTCCACCATGTTTTCCAGCTCCCGCACGTTGCCCTTCCAGGGGTGCTCCATGAGGAGCTTCATGGCGCTTCCGGAGAACTGTCTCTTTCCGTCGGAGTACTTGCCGATGAAATGCTCCACCAGGGGGGGAATGTCCTCCTGCCTCTCCCTCAGGGGTGCGATGTGCAGGGGAATGACGTTGAGCCGGAAGTACAGGTCCTCCCTGAAGGTGCCGGTCCGGATGGCCTCGTCGAGATTCTTGTTGGTTGCCGCGATGATGCGGGTGTCCACCCGGATGTCGGTGTTCCCCCCCACCCTGCGGAAGGTCCCGTTTTCGATGGCCCGGAGGAACTTCGCCTGCAGGTTCATCGGCATCTCAGCGACCTCGTCCATGAAAAGGGTGCCGCCGTTGGCCGTCTCGAAGAGCCCCTGCTTGTTCTGCACGGCCCCCGTGAAGGAGCCCCTCATGTGCCCGAAGAGCTCGCTTTCCAGGAGCCCCTCGGGGAGGGAGGCGCAGTTGATGGCGACGAAGGCCCGCTCCCCGCGCGGACTCATGTTGTGAAGCGCGCTGGCCACCAGCTCTTTGCCCGTGCCGCTCTCCCCGGTGATGAGGACGTTGGAGTTGCTGCCGGCGACCTTGGGAATCAGGGCGAGGACCTCCTGCATGGGCCTGCTCTTGCCGATGATGTTGTCCATCTCGGAGGAGGTCCGCACCGTCTCCCGCAGGAGGGAGACTTCCTGCTTCAGGCGGTGCTTGTCGACGGCGTTTCTGACGATGAGGCGGATCTCGTCTATCTTGAAAGGCTTGTGGATGTAGTCGTAGGCCCCGTGCTTCATGGCGTCGATGGCCGACTCCATGGTGCCGAAGGCGGTGATCATGATGACCAGGGTCTCGGGGGAGGCCTCGCGGGCGCACTCAAGGATGTCGAAGCCGCCGGCGCCGGGCATCTTGATGTCGGTGATGATGAGGTCGAAGATGTCCTTGCGTATCCACTGCAGGCCCTCGTCGCCGTCGGCGGCGGTCACCACCTCGTAGCCCTCGCCCTCCAGGAGGATGCTCAGGACCTCGCGCATGTTCTTCTCGTCCTCGACGACCAGTATCTTGGCCTTGGTCTCTTTCATGCGTCCCTCGGCAGGAGAATATCGAACCGCGCACCCTGGCCCGGCACGCTGCGCACGGTGAGGATACCCTTGTGGTCCTCCACGATGCGATAGGCGATGCTCAGGCCGAGTCCGGTTCCGGTGTTCTTGGTAGTATAGAAGGGGAAGAAGATTCTTTCCAGGTCCTCCCGGGCGATGCCCTTTCCCGTGTCCTCGAAGCTGATCTCCACAAGCCCGTTGCGGGCCCCGGTCCCCACGGTAAGGGAGCCGCCCTCGGGCATGGCGTCCAGGGCGTTGATGCCCAGGTTCCAGAAGACCTGCTGGAGCTTCCCGGCGTCGGCCTTCACGCGGAAGGGGCCGGAGAACCGCCTTCTGAAGACGATGTCCGCGTGGTCCCGGTTTTCCAGGAACTCCAGGGTGTCCTCGAGGGCGCCGTGCAGGTCGAACTCTTCCATGACCACTGGGGTCGGACGGGAGTACCCGAGAAAATCGTCGATGATGGAGTTTAGCCGGTCCATCTCGTGCAGGGCTATGGTCATGAGGCGCTCCTTCTGCGCTTCCGGGATGACGCCCTCGGTGAGCATCTCGATGGAGCTTTTCAGGGAGGCCAGGGGGTTTCGTATCTCGTGGGCCATGTTGGCCGACAGCTCGCCTATGGCCGCGAGTTTTTCCTTCTTCTTCATCTCCTCGGCCATTTTCTTCAGCTCGGTCAGGTCCTGGAAAATGCCGATGTAGCCCGTGTCCTCCCCCTTGGTGTCCTTCATCCGGGATATGCTGGAGCCGATGACCCTTTCGGCCTCGCCGAACCGCACGGTGGCCTCCATCCTCTTCTGCTCGGTGAGGTCGACGATGAAGGGAAAGACGAGCCGCACGTCGGCGCCCGCCACTTCGGACCGCCCGTACCCCGTGATGCTCTCGGCCGCCCTGTTGAAGAGCCGGATGTTGCCCTCCACGTCCGTGGTGAACAGCCCGCTGGGGGTGCTCTCGATGACCTCGCGGTTGAACAGCGTGAGGTCTTCGATGTCCATGTCCCGGCGCTCGATGCGCGAGGAGAGGTACCCGGTGAGATAGGCGGTGAGGAAAAGGGCCAGGAGGTGGGAGAATATCTTGTAGAGGAAGTCCTTCACCTCAAGTCCCTGGGCAAAGTCGATGGGGATGACGCCGTAGAACTGAAGGTCGATGAGCGCCCCGTACAGGATGCTCGCCATGACGGCCGCCGTGTAGCCGGCGCGCTTTCCCATGACGATGGCGGAGTAGATGACGATGAGCAGCAGAAGGGAGGAGAACCAGCTCTCGATGCCGCCGGTGAAGACGATGAGGGCGTTGATGGCCACGGCGTCCACGGCTATCTGGGCGTAGGCAAGGACGCGGTTGGGCACCCTGTCCAGGAGGACCAGATAGATGATGGAGGCGACGTAGAGGAGGATGATCAGGTAGAGCACCGCGGCGGGGTACGGCAATACCCTGTCGCCGATGCGCAGGACGAAGAAAGAGCCCAGCAGCACCGTGACGAAAACGACCCTGAAGGCGATCAGAGTCTTGAGCCTCATGGTCAGGGAGCCGTCGGTCATTTGATCAGGGTCATCATCCTGAAGATGGGCAGGTACATGGCCACGATGATGAAGCCCACGGTGGTCCCGAGGAAGACCATGAGCATGGGCTCCATCATGGCCGTCAGGTTGTTCACCGTGTTGTCCACCTCGTCGTCGTAGAAGTCCGCTATCTTGGTGAGCATGCTGTCCAGGGCGCCGGTGGACTCGCCCACGGCTATCATGTGCGTCACCATGGGCGGGAACACCTTCGCCTTGGCCAGGGGCTCGGCCAGGGTCTTGCCCTCGCTGACCGCCTGCCGGACGTCCATGATGGCAAGCTCCACCACCTTGTTGCCTGAGGTCTTGGCCGTTATCTCCAGGCCTTCCAGGATGGGCACGCCGCTACTGGTGAGGGTGCCCATGGTGCGGGTGAACTTCGAGATGGCCACCTTGTTCAGGAGCTCGCCGAAGATGGGCAGCTTGAGGAACAGGCCGTCGGTCATCCGTTGGCCCTTGGGCGTCCTGCGGAACTGCCTGAGGAAGATCACCAGGCCCACCAGGGCAATCAGGATCATCCACCAGGTGCTCTTCATAAAGTCGGAGATGCCCACCACTATCTTGGTCGGCACCGGCAGGGTGCCGCCCAGGGTCTCGAACATCTCGGTGAAGGTGGGGACCACGAACACGAGGATGACGGCCACCACGATGACGGCTACCACGGTGATGGTGGCGGGGTAGACCAGGGCGCCCTTGACCTTCTTCTTGAGCTTCATGGCCTTCTCCATGTAGGCGGCCAGTCTCTGGAGGATGGTGTCCAGGATACCGCCGCTCTCGCCGGCCGCCACCATGTTGGCGTAGAGTTCCGTGAACGTCCGCGGGTGTTTCCTCAGGGCGTCGGCGTACGTGGAGCCGCCTTCCACGTCTTCCTTGATGGCCGCCAGCACCTTCCCCAGGCTCTTGTTCTCGACCTGGGTAGACAGTATCTCCAGGGCCTGCACCAGGGGGAGGCCCGCGTCTATCATCACCGAGAACTGGCGCGTAAAGACGACGATGTCCTTGTCCGTGATCTTCTTGTCGCCCAGTTGAAGGCTCCAGAAGGATTTCTTCTGCTTCTCCGTTATGGTGGTGGGCGTGATTTTCCGTCGCCTGAGGAGTGCCTGGACCTCGTCCTTTGACTTGGCCGTCATCTCCCCGGACTCTATCGTCCCCTGAGGCGTCTTCCCGGCCCATTGGAATACCATTTCTGCCATGACCTATGCCCTCCTCTGCGCTGTGCTCTCCACTTTTTGCAGCATGGCGACCATTTCTTCCGGCACCAGCGAGCGTGCCAGGGCGTCGTCCCTCGTAATAAAGCCCTTCTGGTAAATCTCCAGCAGCGACTGGTTCATCGTCTGCATGCCGAACCGGGCCTGCCCCGTCTGCATCATGGAATATATCTGGTGCACCTTGTCTTCCCTGATGAGGTTGCGGATGGCGGCGTTGGGCACGAGGGTCTCGATGGCGAGCACCCGGCCCCCGTTGCGCTTGGGGATGAGCTGCTGCGCCAGGATGCCCTCCAGGACGAAGCTCAACTGAACGCGCACCTGGTCCTGCTGGTGCGGGGGAAAGACGTCGATGATGCGGTTGATGGTCTGAACAGCGTTGTTCGTGTGCAGGGTGGCCAGGGTGAGGTGGCCGGTCTCGGAGACCTTCAGGGCCGACTCGATGGTCTCCAGGTCGCGCATCTCCCCAATGAGCACCACGTCGGGGTCCTGCCTGAGGATGTAGCGGAGGGCGTTTCGGAAGCTCTGGGTGTCCGCGGCGACTTCCCGCTGGTTGATGAGGGACTTCTTGTGCACGTGGAGGTACTCGATGGGGTCTTCCACGGTGATGATGTGGTCCTCGCGCTCGGAGTTTATCTTGTCCACCATGGTGGCCAGGGTCGTGGACTTCCCGCTCCCGGTGGGGCCGGTGACCAGGATGAGGCCCCGGGGCTTCTTGACCATCTCCAGGACGATGGGGGGAAGCCTCAACTGTTCGAAGGTCTTTATCTCGAAGGGGATGGACCGGAAGGCCCCGGCGACGGCGCCCCGCTGCATGAAGATGTTCGCCCTGAAGCGGCTCAGCCCCTTCAGGCCGAAGGAGAGGTCCAGCTCGCTTTCCTCCTCGAACTTGTGCTTCTGGGCGTCGGTCAGGATGCTGTAGCACAGGGCCTTGGTGTCGGCCGGACCCAGCGAGGGGGCGTCGGGCTCCAGGGGCTTGAGCCTGCCGTCCACCCGCAGCCGCGGAGGGTTGCCCGTCGTCAGGTGCAGGTCGGAAGCGCCCCGTTCGATCATCGTCTTCAGCAGGTCGTACAGAGTGGCCATGTATGCATTCCTCGCAATCCGTGAAAGATTATGTCAGTGTCCCCTTGCCCCTCAGTTTCCGAAGCTCACGCGGAGGACCTCCTCCACCGTGGTGACGCCCTCCTTGACCTTGGTCAGCCCCGACATGCGCAGGGTCTTCATGCCGTCCTTTACGGCCGTGCGCTTTATCTCCTCGGTGGATGCGCCCTCCAGGACGAGGTCCTTTATCTCGTCGCTGACGAGCATGACCTCGTAGAGGGCCACCCGGCCCTTGTAGCCCGAGCCGTTGCAGTACGGGCAGCCGTTTCCCTTGTACACGGTCAAGCCCTCGGCCTCCTCCGGGGAGAAGCCCACCTTCACCAGGGCCGGCGCCGGCACCCGTTCTTCCTCCTTGCACTTGGGGCAGATGCGGCGCGCCAGCCGCTGCGCGAGGATGACGAGGACCGAGGAGCTGACCAGGAAGGGCTCGATGCCCATGTTCAGGAGCCTGTTGATGGTGCTCGGGGCGTCGTTGGTGTGCAGGGTGGAGAGCACCAGGTGGCCGGTGAGGGCGGCCTTGATGGCTATCTCGGCCGTCTCGAAGTCCCGGATCTCGCCCACCATGATGACGTCGGGGTCCTGCCTGAGGAAGCTCCGGAGGGCGGCCGCGAAGGTCAGCCCTATGTCCTCCCGCACGTGGACCTGGTTGATGCCGAGGAAGTTGAACTCCACGGGGTCCTCGGCGGTCATGATGTTTATGCCGGGCTTGTTGAGGTAGGAGAGGGCCGAGTACAGCGTAGTGGTCTTTCCGGAGCCCGTGGGCCCCGTGACCAGGATCATCCCGTAGGGCTTGTCCAGGGACCCCATGAAGTGCTGCAGGGCCTTCTCCTCGAACCCCAGCTTGGTGAGGTCTATCTCCAGGTTGGATTTGTCCAGGAGCCTCAGGACGGTCTTCTCCCCGAAAAGGGTGGGGAGCGTGGAGACCCGGAAGTCGATGTCCCTTTTCTTGCCGAGCTTGAGCTTTATCCTTCCGTCCTGGGGGAGGCGGCGCTCGGCGATGTCCAGCCGGGCCATGATCTTTATCCTGGAGGTCAGGGCGGCCTTTATCTTGGTGGGGAGGTTCATGACCGTGTACATGACGCCGTCCACCCGGAACCGCACCCGGAGGGACGTCTCGTAGGGCTCCACGTGGATGTCGCTCGCCCCGGCCTTCACGGCGTTGACGAATATGCCGTTGACGAGCTTGACGATGGGGGCCTCCACCTCGCGGACGGCCTCGGACTCCTCCTGCTCCTCCACCGCCTGGACATTGTCCAGGGCGCTTCCGACGACCTTATCGAAGTCCTCCACGTCCACCATGGGCCCGTCGTCGTAGCCCTTGCCCGCCATTGCCCCCGCATCAATGTCGTCGTCGCTGAGGGTGTAGTCCCGCGCCGAGAGAATCTTGGAGGCGTCCTCGGGGTCCTGCTCCTTTTTCTGCATCTCCTCGAGGGAGGCCGAGGCTGCCCCGGCCCCGTAGTACTGGGCCATGGCGCCCTGGATGCCGCTCTCGCTGGTGACGGCCACCTCCACGTTGTAGCCGGTCAGGAACTTCACGTCGTCGATGGCGAAGACGTTGGAGGGGTCGGTCATGGCGACGGTCAGGGTGGCCCCGACCCGGGCCACGGGCATGATGGTGTATTTCCTGGCCATGTCGTAGGGGACCAGCTTGACCACCGAAGGGTCTATCTTGTAGTCGGCCAGATTGATGGCGGGCACTCCGAACTGCTTGCTCAGGAACGCCACCAGCTTCTCTTCGTTGACGTAGCCCAGCTTCACCAGGCTCGAGCCGAGGCGGCCCCCTTCCTTCTTCTGCAGGGTGAGGGCCTGCTTCAACTGCTCCTCGGTAATGAGGTTGGTGGATATGAGCATTTGCCCCAGCTTGGGCGCCATGGTGCCTAAAATAAGCAAAGTGCCAAATCCTGTCAATAATTGTGTTCACAAGAATGCCGCAAGACGCTGTTTTTGTTGAATAAACCTCCTTTTTTGCCTAAAAAAGCCTTTTTTGTTATTATGTGAGCGTGCTCACACGGACCGCGGCCCTTTTCCTTGTCCTGTTTGTTTTCGCCCCCTTCAAGGTGTATCCTGAGGTGGTGCAGCGCACCCTTCCCAACGGGCTTCAGGTCCTGATGGCCGAGGACCACAAATCTCCCCTGGCCGTCTTCCAGATATGGTACAGGGTGGGCTCCATGGACGAGAGTTTCGGCAAGACGGGCCTGAGCCATGTCCTTGAGCACATGATGTTCAAGGGCACCAAGAAATACGGGTCCAAGGAGTTCTCCCGCACTATCCAGCGTTACGGCGGCACAGACAACGCGTTCACCTCCATGGACTCCACCGTCTACTTCCAGATCCTTCCCTCGGAGCACCTGGACCTTTCCCTGAAGTTCGAAAGCGACCGGATGGCGAACCTCCTGCTCCGGGAGGAGGATTTCCAGGCGGAGCGGGCCGTGGTCATGGAGGAAAGGAGGCTCAGGCTGGAGGACGACCCCCAGAGCTCCCTGTACGAGGAGACGGAGGCCGCCGCCTTCAGGGTGCATCCCTACCACTGGCCGGTCATCGGGTGGATGCCCGACCTCGCCCACCTGAAGCTCGAGGACCTCAAGCAGTACTACCGGACCCACTATACCCCGAACAACGCCTTCATCGTGGTCGTGGGGGACATCGACCCGGACGCCCTTTTCAAAGAGATAGAGAAATACTTCGGCTCAATCAAGCCCTCGCCTCCTCCGGAGGACCGCATCAGCCAGGAGCCTCCTCTGGACGGTGAGCGCCGGGTCTATCTCGACAGGGAGGCTGAGCTGCCCTACGTGGTGGCCGCGTACCACGTGCCCACGCTGCTTGACGAGGACGGCTACGCCCTGGACGTGCTCTCCACCATCCTGGGAGGAGGCAGGAGCGGCCGATTGTACCGCTCCCTCATTTACGAGCAGAAGGTCGCCCTGAACGTCTTTGCCGACTACGGGGGCCTGCACCGCGACCCCTATCTTTTCACCATCGGGGGCACCGTCGCCCCCGGTGCCTCCGACGCGGCCCTGGAGAAGGCCCTTTACGCCGAGGTGGAGCGCCTGAAGGAGGAGCCGGTATCGGATTTCGAGCTTGCCAAGGCCAAGAACCAGATAGAGGCGGACTTCATCATGCGGCAGGATTCCATATTCTCCCAGGCCATGACCATCGGCAGGTTCCATCTCCTCAAGGACTGGCGGCTCAAGGACCGGTACGTGGAAAACATACGGGCGGTCACGGCGGAGGACGTTCGCCGGGTCGCCCGGAAATATTTCGACCGCGACAAGCGCACCGTGGGCATTCTCATACCCGAGGCGCGCCAGGCGCAGGAGGACGGCAAGGGGAAGGAGGGACGGTGAAAAGGGGCTCCGGACGGGTGGCGTTTCTCGTGTTTCTTGTCGTCCTCGGCCTCTCTTCCCCGGCCCGGGCGGATATGCTCGATGTGAAGCGAAGCGTTCTGGCCAACGGACTCACCGTTTTGCACGTGGAGCGGCACACCCTGCCCCTGGTGGAGGTGGTGCTCCTGGTCAAGTCCGGCGTGGTGCAGGAGCCGGCCGAAAAAGCCGGCCTGGCCAACCTGACGGCCGCTCTTCTGACCGAAGGCACCGAGAGCCGGACGGCGACGGAGATAAGCGAGCAGCTGGCCTTCATCGGAGCGCAGCTGGACGTCGAGGCCAGTTACGACTTCACGAGGGCCTCCCTCTCCGTGCTCAGAAAGGACGTGCGGAGGGGATTCGAGATTCTCTCGGACGTCCTCCTGCACCCCACCTTCCCGGACGAAGAGGTCGCACGGAAGATAAGCCTCATAGGAGGCAGCCTCCAGCAGAGCGAGGAGCAGCCGGGTTTTCTGGTGATGAGGGCCTTCCGCAGCCGCGTTTACGGCAAAAACCCCTATGGCCGCCTCGTGCGGGGTTCGCGCGAAACCCTCGGGGACATCACGAGAAAGGACGTCCGGGATTTCTACTCGACGTGGTACCGGCCCGACAACGCCATCCTCGTCGTGGTGGGCGACCTCGACCGTGAGGAGCTCGGAAAGCTCGTTGACACGTATCTGGACGGCTGGCAGCGGGCTCCCCTGCCGCCCCCCGTCCGGGAGCCCATGCCCCCCGAGGAAAGAAAGGTCGTCCTCATCGACCGCGACCTCGCTCAGGCCAACATAGCCGTCGGGCACAAGGCGGTGAGGCGCATCGACCCCGATTACTACGCCCTGAGAGTCATGAACTATGTCCTCGGCGGCGGCGGGTTCGCCTCGCGCCTGATGGAGACCATACGGGACCGGATGGGCCTGGCCTACAGTGTGTACAGCTCCCTGGCGGCCTACAAGGACGACGGCCACTTCGTCGTGCAGGTGCAGACGAAAAACTCCTCGGCGGGCACCGTCATCGAGGAAATCGTCCGGCAGATTGAGGCCATGAAGGACAAGGGCATCACCGGGGAGGAGCTCGAAGAGGCCAAGGCCTACCTCATCGGGAGCTTTCCCCGGCGCATCGACACCATGGGCAAGATGGCGAGATTCCTTTCCCTGGTGGAGTTCTACGGCCTGGGCCTTGACTATCCCGACAGGTACAAGGAGCTCATCGGCTCCGTAACCCTCGATGACGTCCGTGCCGCCGCCCGGAAGTACCTGCATCCCGCGGAGGCCGTCTTCGTGGTCGTAGCCAGGCAGTCGGAGGCCAAGGTCTCCCCCGAGGCGATAGAGAAAGCCCCGTAGCCTCCGGACGCCCCGACCCCTCCCGAAGAGTGTCCCCGATGGAGAGGTGCGCGGGAAAAATGCTAAAATATTCCTGCGGCTCCGGATGCACCCAGGCCGGCGCCGCGCGATGGTCGGGCGGTTAGCTCAGCTGGGAGAGCGCCACGTTCGCAACGTGGAGGTCGAGGGTTCGATCCCCTTACCGTCCACCATTTTTTTCGTCCCCTTTCCTAAAGACCGCCGGAGACGCCGGGGAGAATTCCGCGCCGTCGGGAAGCTTCTCATGTGTTCCCACGACAAGGTAGCCGCCGGGCAGCAGTTTCTCGGTGAGCACATCGAGCATCTCCCTCTGGAGCCCTTCCTCGAAGTACGTGAAGACGAGATTCCGCACCAGCAGCAGGTGAAACCTGCCCTCCGGGCGCTCCCGGCGGATGTCCTGCCTGAGGAAGACGACGTCCCGCCGGAATTCTTCCCTCAGGAGAACCCCCCCGCCTGCCAGGGGCGTGAACGCCTGCCGGCGGATGTCCTCGGGCAGGTCCTTGAGGCTGCTGGCGGGGTACCGCCCCTGCCGGGCCCGCTCAAGGAGCCGGGGGTCGATGTCGGTGGCCAGGACGCGGAGCCCGACGTCTTCTCCCAGGGCGGGCAGGACGCGGAGCCGCCAGAAGGCCTGAAGGCCGTAAGGCTCCTCCCCCGAAGCGCATCCGGCGCTCCAGGCCGAGACGATGCCGCTGCCTTCCCGCAGGGCCATCCGGGCCAACCGGGGCAGGACCACGTTTGAGAGGGCCTCGAAGACTCCCCTGTCGCGGCCGAAACGGGAAATGGTCACGCGTGAGAGATGCTCCAGGGCTTCCCATTCGGCGGGGTGGGAGGCCAGATAGGACCGGTAGGCCGCCGGGTTTTCCAGACCCAGCGCGGCCAGGCGGCGCGCGAGACGCTTGCAGACCTGCCCCTGGACCTTGCGGAACCCCGCCCATCTCAGACGGAGGCGGGGAAGGGCCCATTGGAGGAATTCCCGGCACTCCCGGCCGGTCATCTCGGCCCGCTTCCCCGGGCCGACGCGGTTTTGTGCCGCACCCCTTGATTTTTGGACGTATAATCGGTACATTTGTACGGGGCATGGACCCGGCGGTCCTGGGGGTCTTTGGAGAAAGGGTGGGGAAAAGCCATCTGGAAGAAGAGGGTCCTCGTATCCGACGATAGCCATGGCATCCTCATGACTCTCTCGGCCCTGCTGGGGCGGATGGGCTTTGACGTCATCCCGGCGACCGACGGCATGGAGGCGCTCAGGCGGGCCCGGATGATGCGTCCGGACCTCATCCTGCTCAGCTTGCAGATGCCCGTCGTGGACGGCCTCTCCACGCTCAAGGCCCTCAAGGAGAACGCCGAGACCAGGCGCATCCCGGTGGTCATGCTCTCAAGCGAGCGGAGCGCCGCCCCCCTTGAGGAGTGCCGCCGGCTGGGCAGCGCGGGCTGCCTCATGAAACCCCTGGACGTCGAGTGCCTGCACGACGTCCTCGAGGAGAACCTCTTTGCCCCGCGGGGCCATCGCCGCATGCATGTGCGCACCCCCTATAGCGAGCCGGTCATGATTTCCGCCTCGGGCCTCAAGCGGACCCTGGAGGCCCGAAGCCTCTCGGAAGTAGGCATGTACCTCGTCACCTCCGAGCCCCTTCCGGTGGGCAGCGGCCTGGAGGTGACTTTTCCCCGGCCCGATGCCCCCCTGACGCTGCCCGGGACGGTGGCATACGTCAATATCCATGCGGGAGACGGCCGGCGCCCGGCGGGCATGGCCGTGGAGTTCAAGGGCCTGCGCAGGAAGGACCGGGAGGACCTCTCCCGGTTCATCCAGGAGCTTTTGACCAGCCGGTCCTCCGGCGAACATCTCTAGCCACCGGTTCTTCCACTGCCCACCCTCCGTCCCTCTCAGGCGGTGGCCTGTCCCTCAGGCGGTGGCCTGTCCCTCAGGCGGTGGCCTGTCTCTCAGGCGGTGGCCTGCTTCAGAAGCTCCTCCTTCACGAGGCCCCGAAAGAGGGACAGCTTGTACGCGTTCTTGCTCATGGCCTGCGCACCCGTGAGGGCCGCCCGGGCGGCCCGGTCCGCGGCGGCCTCGTCCAGGCGCCTGCCCGTTATGGCGTCTTCGGCCTCCCGGGCCCGCCACGGGACGGGGGCAGCGCCGCCGAGCACGATGTGCCCCGCCTTTACCCTGCCGCTCTCCATGGTGAGGGCGAGGGCCACCCCGGCCAGGGCGAAGTCCCACGCCCGGCGCGCCCGGACCTTCCGGTAGGAACTCCGGAGCCCCGCCGGAGAGGGGGGCAGGTCTATCCCGGTTACGACCTCCCCGGGCTCAAGCACGGTCTCCCGCGTGGCGTCCACCTCGGGGAGAACGTGGAAACCCTCCACCGGAACGCTCCGCGTGCCGCCGGGCCCGCTTATGCGGACCGCAGCGCCCAGGGCTACCAGGGGAGGGGCGGTGTCCGAGGGATGCACGATGAAGCACGGGCCCCCTCCCAAGATGCAGTGAAACTGGTTCTCTCCGCCCTCCGCATAGCAGAGGTCGCCGCCTTTCCGGATGCAGAAGAAGTCCCCCCGGTAGTACCAGCACCGGGGCTTCTGGCAGAGGTTTCCGCCCATGGTCCCCTGGTTGCGCAGTTGGGGGCTTGCCACCTCCCGGGCCCCCTGGGCGAGGCCGGGATAGCGCCTGAGGACGGCGGGGTGTGCCGCCGCCTGGGCCACCGTGGCCAGCGCACCTATCAGGAGGCCGCCGTCCGGGGTCTCCCGTATCTCCCCGAGTTCTTTGAGTGCCGAGAGGCTTACCATCTTCTCGATGCCGAAGACACGGTCTCTCAGGCAGCCCAGGAGGTCCGTGCCTCCGGCCTGCACCAGGGCTCCCGGCGTACCCAGATGGCCAAGGGCTTCCTTGAGGGAGGCGGGCCTGACGTAGGAGAAACGGGGCAGCATGCTATCCTTTCTCCGTCTTGCGGGCTAGCAGTTCTGCAAGGAGCACCGGCGTCATGGGTGTGCCGGTGGGCCGGACGCCCGTGGCGTCATGGACCGCGCCCGCGATGGCCGCGGCCGTGGGGATGGTGACGGGCTCGCCCAGCCCCTTGGCCCCGGCGGGGTTTGCCTCCGGGTCGGGCATGTCGATGGGGACCGGCTGGATGTCGGCGGGCACGTCCAGGGCCGTGGGGAGCTTGTAGTCGTGCCAGTTCCCGTTACAGAGCTTGCCCGTGCGGGCCTCGTCCAGGACGCGCATTTCGGTCATCCCCAGGCCGATGCCCATGGTGATGCCGCCGATGACCTGGCTTCCGAAAGTCAGGGCGTCCATCACCCGTCCGCTTTCGTTGGCGCCCACGAAACGCAGAATCCTGACCTCGCCGGTTCGGGTGTTGACCTCGACTTCGCAGAACTGGGCCGAGAAGGGGTTTATGACCTTGTCCGCGGGGTTGGGCCCCCTGTAGCCCACGCCCACCACCACGCCCCTCTTCTTGAGCCTGGATATGCCGGTGAGCTTCACCCGCCTTGCGCCGTCGCCGGGAGAGAATATCTCATCGCCTTCAAGGCGAAGGTCCCCGGCGGGCACCCCCAGGTCCTCCGAGGCCATCTCGAGGAGCTGGCGCTTCACGCGCACCGCGGCGCGCCTCACGGCGGGGGCCTCGGTAGGGACGGTCTTGCTTCCCCCGCTCGGGGTGGCGTACTGGGTGGTGCCGGTGTCGGCGTTTTCTATCTGGATGAGCTCCGGGCGTATGCCCAGCTCCTCCGATACGACCATGGCCATCACGGTCTTCGTGCCCGTGCCGATGTCGCTGGCCCCCATGTTGAGGTTGACGCTTCCGTCGGAGAAGAGCTTCACGACAACCGTCGAGGGGGGCCCGCCGTCTCCGGCGAACCAGAGGGCGGCGGCCATGCCCGCGCCGCGCCTCAGGTGCCCTCCGCCCTGGGAGCGGCTTCTCCGGCGGGCCTCCTTCCAGCCGAAGGCCCGCGCCCCCTGCTCGATGCAGGCCCTGAGGCCCGTCGTGCTGTATGGCTTTTCCTTCGCCTGGCTCACCGTGGGGATGTTCTTGAGCCTCAACTCGACGGGGTCCATCCCGATGGCCTCGGCCAGGGAGTCCATCATCTGCTCCAGGGCCCAGGAGCACTGCGGGTGGCCCGGCGCCCGGAAGGGCCGGGCGGGGCCGGCGTTTATGTAGACGTCGGTGGCGCGGGTGCGAACGTTGGGGCAGGTGTACAGGTCCCGGACCAGCCAGTCCAGAAGGGAGATGCCGCCGGAGAGGTAGGCCCCCCCGGTCCCGGTGGCCGTGAACTCCAGCGCCGTGAGGGTCCCGTCCCGCTTCACCCCGGCCTTCAGGGTCATCAGGGCGGGCGGCCGGTTTCCCACCGAAAGGTAGGTCTCCTCCCGGGAGAGGAAGAGCTTCACGGGGCGGGCCGTCTTCTTTGCCAGGAGCGCGGCGATAATGGTGTATTTCCCGGGCCAGAGCTTGCTTCCGAACCCCCCGCCCATGTAATGCCCGATGACCCGCACCTTGGACAGGGGAAGCCCCAGGGTCTCGGCCACCTGCGACTGCACGGAGTAGACCCCCTGGGTGGACTCCCAGATGTTCAGCGCGTCGCCGTCCCACCGGGCCACGCACCCGTGTAGCTCAAGAGGGGTGTGAAGCTCGCATTCGGTCCGGTAGGTCTCGGTCAGGACCGCGTCGGCCCGGGCGAAGCCCTCCTGCACGCTTCCCCGCTCGTAGCTCTCGGTCTTGGCCTCGTTGCCCTCCTCGTGCACCCTGGGGGCCCCTTTCCGGAGGGCGGCTTCCATGTCGGCCACGTAGGGCAGGACATCGTACTGCACCTCGATGGCGCGCACGGCGTCCCATGCCTCGTCCCGGCTGTCCGCCGCCACGGCGGCCACGGCGTCTCCTTCGTAGCGGCAGTGGGGGTCGAAGAGCTTCGATGCCACCCCGCCGCCTCCCCGGTAGGTCCAGGGCAGGTCCGCCCCCGGGGTGGAGCCGGTTATGATTGCCCTCACGCCGGGCATCCCGGCGGCCTTGCGCGTGTCCACGCTCTTGACCAGGGCGTTGGCATGCGGCGAGCGGAGCACCGCGCCGTACAGCATCCCCGGAAGGACGATGTCCGAGGGGTAGACCGCGGTGCCGCTTACCCGCTCGTAGGCGTCCACGCGGGGCCTGCGGGAGCCAAGCACGCGGGTCTTTCCCCAGGGGGGCAGGGGCTCGCCGGGCCCCGGGGTCTCCGGCACAGGGATGCCCTCCACGTAATATTCTTTTTTCTCCCCGGCCATCTCCTTGCCCCCTTATGTGTGCGGTCTCAATTCACGGGCCCGCCGGGCGGCCTTGAAGATATTCGCGTAAGCCCCGCAGCGGCAGAGGTTTCCGCTCACCGCTGTACGGATATCTTCGAGCGAGGGGTCGGGGTTGGCCCTCATGAGGCCCTCCACCGACATGACCTGCCCCGGGGTGCAGTAGCCGCACTGAAAGGCGTCGTGCTCCACGAAGGCCCTCTGCACGGGCCCCAGGTCCTCGCCCTCCATGAGCCCTTCCACCGTGGTTATGGAGACCCCTTCGGCCTCCACCGCCAGGGTCATGCAGGCGTACCGGGGCGTGTCCTCCATGAGCACGGTGCACGCGCCGCACTCGCCCCGCCCGCAGCCCTCCTTCGTGCCGGTAAGCCCGAGCTTCTCCCTGAGGACGTAAAGAAGCGTCGTGCGGGGCTCCACGAGCACCCAATGGGTGCGGCCGTTGACAAGGAGGGCGACCCGGCTCGTCTCGGCCCCTTCAAGGACCTCCTCGCGGCCTTCCGGTTGACCGGAGGCGAACCTGCCCGGGGAGGCCAGCGCCGCCGTCCCCGCCCCCACGGCGGCAAGGAAGGAGCGGCGGCTCACGCCCCGGCCGCACCGGCCATGCCCTTCTTTCCGCTTATTTTTCTTCACGGGCCTCCTCTGAAAGGTTCCGGCTCGGGGCTGAGACGGAAAAAGCTCCGTTTACACCTCTTCGGGTCGATATGCCGATAAGCGGTTTGCGCTCTCCTCCCGCAAGGCCGGCGCACGGGGAGCCCGGCCACAAGACCATTAACGCACGGAACGCGGGAGCTGTCAATACCCGGGTTTACGGGTGGGTCCGTCAAAACAGGGAAGGCCCCGGATTATCCCCGGGGCTCAGGCCACCTTGAGGGAGATGAGCACGCCGTCTCTCAAGGGGACGATGCTGGTGAAGAATTCCGGGTGCCCCGCCATGAGGCGGTTGAACTCCTCGATGCCCCGGGTCTCCTCGTCGTTCACGCCTTCGAGCATCCTGCCGTACCAGAGCGAGTTGTCGGCGATGATGAGGGCGTGGGGAGCCAGGTGGGGGATGAGCGCTTTCACCGCCCGGGGATAGTCCCTCTTGTCCATGTCTATGAAGAGGATGTCGATGTCCCGATACTCCCGGGCGATGTCCAGGGCGTCTCCGGCCCTGAACTCCGCCTTTTGGGCCATGCCCGCCTGCTCGAACGTCTGCCGGGCCCTGCCGATATTCTCCTCGCTTCTGTCGGTCAGCACCACGGTGGAGCCTTCCGGAAGCGCCCGGGCAAACCAGTAGGCGGAGTAGCCGAAGCCCGAGCCGAGCTCCACCACCAAGCGGGGCTTCTTGAGCCGGGTGATGACGAACAGGAGCCGCCCTACCAGCCGGTCCACGATGGGAAAGCCCCGCCCGAGCGCCAGGTCCTCCATCTCCAGAAGGAGGGGGTCTTCCTCGGGGGCCAGCTCCTTCAGGTACTTTTCTATGCGGGGGTCGGTAATGTCCACGGGCTATTTTACCACTATGGTGTAATCTCCGAGGCCCTCGACCCGCCTGAGCCCGGCGGCGAGACCTTCGGTCCGGTATTTTCCGTATGCCGAGGAGTTGCCGGAGAGCTCAAGCACCTTCCTCCCTTCGTCGACGGACCACAACCCCCCTCCCAGCACCCGCCAGCCGGCCTCCCGGGACTCGAACCTGTGGCGCGGTTGGTTATAGGCCCCCCGCACCCCCCGGGAGGCGAGGAACGTCCGGGCGATGTCGGCGTGGTAGCGATGGAGTTCCCGGATGGAGAAGACGAGATATTCCGCATCGCCTCCCCGGACCTGGATGAACTTGCCGTGCCTTTCGGGCGGCGCCGGGCCCCCCGCGCGCTTTTCATAGTGCTCCCTGGAGTAATCCACGACAAACAGGGCCATCGCTCGCTATCCATACCCTCACACGGAGCCCCTTCCCTTCCGGGCGGCGCAGCCTTTTCACGCGGCTCCCGCCGGGGCGAACATGCACATCATAGCGCCCGGCCCCGGTGGTGTCAAACGCGGAGAGCTTTTTTTGATGGCGCACGGCCTTGAGTGTATTACAATAGCGCATGCGCATCGGTCATCGCATCGTGGAGCCCGGCGAAGTGGGCAAGTGGGAAGGGGCGGAAATCTACCAGATAAGCCTCTACCGGGGCCGCGGGGACAACCTTGGCCGCCTGGCCCGCTGCGCCCGGGCCGCCTCGGCGGAAGGCACGCCCTACGTGGTGCATCCGGTGCAGTACAGCCTGCTTGAGCCGGCCTGCCTGGACGAGCTGCGAGAGATGGCCCGGCTCTCCGGCGACGCCCTCATCCTCCATGACGAGCGCGCCCCGGACGGGGGGCGGTTGAGAGGGCGGGAGGCCGAGGAGTTCAGGGCGGCGGCCCGGGAATTGAGCAAGCTTGCCCATCTCTCCTTCGAGAACGCCACGGACAGCGGGGACGCCCCCTGGTTCTGGGAGGAGTTTGCCCGGAGCGTCACCCTGGACATGGGCCACATGGAGTCGGCGGGGCTTGACTCCGCAGCGTTCGTCCGGGCCCTGCCGGAGGATATCCTCCGGCGGGTCCGCTATGTCCACATGCACAGAAACGGCTCCCTGCACGGCGGGCTCACGGACCACTGGCCCCTGAGGGCGGACTGCCGCGAGGTGCGGGCCTTGAGAGAGCTTCTCAAGCGCCGGCGGGACGTGGACGTCCTCCTGGAGATAAACGAGCGGGAGGAGACGGCCGAAAGCCTCCGCATACTGGGGGCGGTGAGGGCGGAGCTTCCCTGATGCCTAAAAGCGCAGGGACTGCTTCACGGGGATGACGTAGTGGCCCGGGGCGACTTTGTACCGGGCAAGGAGCTGCCCCAGCAGGGGGTCTGAGAACCTGTCGCCCACGGGCATGACCTCCAGGGTGAGGTCCGCCCGGGAGCCCCGGATGTTCCCGGAGACCCGGGCGTAGATGTCCGGGCCCTCCAGGGAGATGGACTCCACCACGAGCGTGGCGCCCCTTATGCGCACGGCCCCGCGTATGTCCCTGACGCTCTCCAAGGGAATGCTCATGCCATAGAGGGAGAGAGGGCCGAGCCTGGTCTTGCGCACCGAGAAGGTCACCGAGCCCCGGCCGTTGGTGACGGCGAGGTCCGCCCGGACCTCGCCTTTCCAGGGCAGCCGGTTGCTCTGGACAAGGCCCAGCTCCTCGAGCCGGGCGCCTGCGGCATCCATGCGCACGCCGTAGCCCGACCGGCCAAGCTCCACCCTTCCGCTAAGGGGGCCCCCTCCGGCCCGGCCCCTGAGGTCCAGGGCCGCGGTGAGCCGGAGAAGGGGAAGAAACAGGAGGCGCCCCCTGAGGTCCTGCACCCTGAGGACCCGCACCCCCGAGGCCGAGATGTCCACGGCGTCGGCGTGAAAATTGTAGAAGAGCCCCTTCCTGAACCCCGTGATGTCGGCCCGCACCTGGCCCTGGGCCAGGGCGTCCTCGACGCGCGCGAGCAGCACCTCCTGGGGGAGGGCAACCAGCCAGGCCCCCCATATCAGGGCCGCTACGATGAGACAAGCCGCCAGGGCCTTTTTCATTGGGACGTGATGAGGGAAAGGGTCATGGTGACGTCCAGGCGTTCAGGGTTTTCAAAGGACGTTTTCAGGTCCGCCTTCCGGACGATGAGGAGCATGGGAGAGTTCTTCAGGGAGTAGAAGGCGTTTACGGCCTCGTTCAGCGTGAGCCCCTCCACCTTCACCTCGGCCTTCTCCTCGCCCGCGGAGCCCGATTCGATGGTCTTGACGGACTTCACCTTCTCCCGGAGGCCCAGGGGCTCGAAGACCTCGTCCACGGCCCGGCCGATGCCCTTTATGCCGGTGAGCCGCTGCCTGCCCTCCAGCCGCTCCACCGTGCTCCGGAGGGCCAGGACCTCTTCCTGCATGAGCCGCATCTCCTCGCGGGTCTTCTTGAGGGAGGCCGCTTTCTCCCTGGCGGAGGAAAGGCTCTGGAAGGCAAAGAGCAAAGCGCCGAGGGCCAGGGCCCCCGCCGCGGCAATCATGAGGGTGGACTTTTTCATTTCTTCTTCCCCCGGGCCGTTATGGTGAAGTCCACCTTGTCCCTGGCCGACTGCCCCGTGCCGGTGAGATTGACCTCGGGATAGAGCTCCCCGAGGCGGCTCCGGGCGTGCTCCACCTGGCTCAGGGTCGCGGCCTCGCCCTTCAGGACGAGAACCTCCTTCTCCATGCTTATCTCCCGGAGCACGGCGCCCTTGAGCCCGGCTCCCTGAAGCTCCATGAGCACGGCCAGGGGGTCCACGCCCGTAAGGGCTTCGTCCTCGGCGCGGAGTTGCGAAAGCCGGGCGCGCATCTTGTAGCCCAGCCCCTGCGCACTGGCGGGCTTCTCGGAAGGGAAGGCCGTCCTGTAAGACTCCATGATTTGCGCTTCCAGTCGGGCGGCGTCGCGCTTGAAGGCGTGTGCCTTCAAGCTCAGGTCCCCGGCCAGCACCAGGGCCAGGAGCACCGCCCCCAGGGCGGCAAGCCTGAGGGAACGCTTCACCCGCTCGGTCTCCCGGGTGTAGGAGAACTCGCCCCGCCGGAGGTTGACCCGCGGGGACTCCATCTCCTTGAAGGCAAGGAGGAGCCGCTGCCTCTCGTCTATCTTCACCCCCTCCAGAAGGAGCCCCGGAAGCGCCTCCGGGGAGGGCGCTGTCTCCAGGACCGCCGCGGCCTGCACCGAGCAGACCGCCCGGGGGTCCATGCCGGCCCCGGCCAGTGCCTCCAGGATGTCGCGATTCTGGCAGAGAACGCCGATTCGCTCCAGTACTTCCAGGACATGGTCGGCCAATTGTGCCACG
>JARRLN010000006.1 GCA_037386965.1 Nitrospirota bacterium | reverse complement strand
ACTCCTTTGGTCAATTCTTCCAGTATCATAATCCTCACCGGATGAGCGATGACCTTCAGGAGCTCTATCTTATGGTTGGATATCGGCGCCTCGGTGACCCCTGAAGCACACGCCGTGGTCTCTGCCATCTGTTGCCTCCTTTGGAGTTGGATTCCAATATTCGAAGTCTAGCATATTTGAATATCACAATCCAGTCATTTTCTCTCCCAACCAGTTCGATGCTCGGGAGCTAATGAGGCATATAGATGTATAAACTACGCGAAAGCAATTACCGACAGGCTAAGGGGGCGTTGCAACAGCAGGGGAAAAAAGTCATTACCCGGCCATTGCCCGGGCAATTTGAACCAAAATACAATGAAATCAATAAGTTCAATGGTGGGCGATGTAGATTACGACATGGTCCCTGAGATGTTTAGCCTTCACGAGCTGGAACTGATCTAGAAAAATAACGGTCAGTGCCTTTATAGTTGCGTACGCGGCAGCAGCGGGTGCTAACAGGCGTGCAACTTCCAGTGTCCAAGGAACTGTCCCTTCAACCGAGCCCGAGCCGAGAACGAAAAGCTGAAGAGAAAGGTAAAAAATATCCAATGGAGATTTGTGTATATCATCAATCCTAAAATATTCGGAAAAGCCAATATATCCGAGACCAAGAGCGAGGGCCACTATTCCCCCAAACAACGACCATTGATGATTATGCCAGAACAAGTAGAGGTGGCTTCTCACAGTAGTCTGCACCTAGGAGGCCTGCCTGAGTCATGACTACTGGCATTTGAAATAAGCAGCACCTAGCCAGTGGAGAGCTACTGCTTTCTTTCGGAAATCAGTAGGAAAGCTTCTTAGACATCGCAACGGTTTCAGATTCTGATCGTTTTTAACCCGCGAAACAAACAGCTTCTTCAGAGTATAAAAGTCATATAAAGCGTCGATTTTGCTTACAATAATATGCCGGCGTTCTTTACGCAAATGATTCCTTACTTAATGAATCATTTAATAAATCCTTTAATGATCGAAGGTTTCATTTAGGCATAATTATTGCACAAATATACACAGTCATTCATTTCAATTCAATTGCTTATTTAAATATCAACAAAGATTATCCCAGGGGGGTAAAATGCCGTGAAAAGCAAAGCGCTCGTGTCTCTTTTGCTGACCGCCGTTTTCACGCTCCCGTTTCACACCAACCGGACAGCATACGCGGCTTGCACCCTTCAACGGGTGAAGGGACAATTTACGATTGTCTGCTCAGGGACGACGGCGGGCGGATTCATAGGAAGCAATTCAAGAGACATCTTATTCATCGAGTCCGGAGCTGAGCTTGTCTGCTCGGAGGGCGTCCCGGAAGGGCAGGACGCCACGGGGGCCAGCCTGGACACGGCCAACGGCAACGACTCCGTGCAAAATAACGGTACGGTATCGGTACAGGTCAGCTCAGGAGGTGGAACCCCTGATGACCAGAATGATGCCTTTACCGCAGCGACCGCGGCAACGGGTATCGACAGCGGAAACGGCAAGGACGTCATCGTCAATGACAATGTCGTCTCCGCCAGCTCTTCCGCAAATGCCGACCTGGGAGACGTGTTCTACATTCTCAGTGGCAAGGACGAGATAGAAGACACGACCGCCGTCTCGGCCTTCTCATGGGGAATCGACAGCGGCAACGGCAAGGACGAAGTCACGAACAACGGGAACGTCTCGGCCACCTCAGAAGCAGAGATTGACGCCTTGAGCATCTCTCACAACCTCATTGACGCGGCCCATGCGGACACCAGCATGGCTGCCGATGCCAGCTCAACGGGGATAACCAGCGGCAACGGCAAAGACACTATCACCAATGCGGGCGATATCACGGCAAGAGCGACGGCTGACATCGATGTAGTGAGCGTGGAGTCTGACATCGTAGACGCGGCCTCGGCAGACACAACAATCACGCCGACCGCGACGGCCGTGGGCATAGACGCCGGCGGGGCCAAGGATGATGTCGAAATCCTCAATACAGGAACCGTCACAGCGGAGGCAATTGCTAGTGTAACTGACGTTGGGGTTACCGTCACCTTTGCCGATGTGACCATCGTCGACCAGAAGGGCAATGCCAACGCAGGCACGACGCTCCAGGCCACCGCCGTGGGCATAAGAGGCGGCAATGAGAAGGATACCATTACGAATGAGGGGACGGTAAGCGCCGTCGCATCCTCTGATGCGACCTCCGTTGGCGTATCCATCGCATCCGAAGGGGTCCCTGGCAGCACCAAAGACCTCATTGTCAACGGAAAGTTGGCAGACGCCAGCATCACGGCCCATGCCGACGCCTTGGGTATAGACGGAGGCAACGCGAACGATGACATTACAAACGCTGGCACCCTCATCTCGCGCGCCACGTCCGAAACCACCCAGGCGAGCGCCAATCTCGGCGTCGGCATCTTCGACTTCAAGGTCCCCACTCCGGGTCTTGTTTTGGGTAGCGCCGCTACAATATCCAATGCCACATCCATGGGGATTAGCGGCGGAAGCGGGACCGATGTCATCCGGCAGGAAGGGCTCATGGACGTGGACGCCTCCTCAAGCGCCTCTGCGGTAACCGTCTCGGCGAACATTTCGGAGCTGGGCGTTAAGGTGCCGGGCCTGAAGAACAAGAAATTCCCCCTGGAAGGAAGCATTAGCTTCGTATTATCGGATACCTCAACCGTGGCAATGACTAGCGCAACGGGCATAGAGGGAGGCATGCAGAACGACGACATCTCGAACTCGGGAATTTCCACCGTAAACGCCACGTCCGATGCGGACGCCACGAGCGTCTCCGTTACCTGGGGCAAGGCGAAAGGGAAATTCCTACTGGAGGGGTCGGTGGCGCGTTCAGAAACCCGGTCGGAATCCGAGGTGCAGGGCATCACAGGGGGGTACGGCGATGACGTCATGACAAACTCGGGGGATTTCACGTCCGCGGCCCTCTCCGATGCGACGAGCACCGGCGTGGACGTCGCCTTGCAGGGCCGGTTCAATACGAAGCTGACCGTGGGGGCCGCGCTCGCGGATACGTCAGCTGTCGGGATTGCGAATTCAATGGGCTTTACCGGCGATGAGGGAAGAGACGTTATCACCAACACGGGCTCTCTGACTTCATCGGCGACGTCTGATGTGGATTCGACCAGCGTCTCAGTTGACGTTCAGGCAGAAGGTGAGGGTTTCCTCGCGGTCGGGGGAGCTCTTGCCCGTTCCTCCACCCAGGCGCAGACATGGGCGGTGGGCATAAGTGGTGGGGACAAGAGGGATGACCTCACCAACGAGGGCGACCTCACATCATCGGCCCTGTCCATGGCGACAAGCGGAAGCGGGAGCCTGAACTTTCAGGGATTCATCAACGCACCCGCCGCCGCAGGGGTTGCCCTGACGGACGCGTCGGCCACTTCATCCTCCCGTGCCGTGGGCATTGAAGGCGGGACGGATGATGATACTATCACGAATGCAGGAAACCTGCACACGACAGCGGTCTCTGACAACGACGCGGTGAGCGTGTCCGCCAGCGTCCAGATAAAGCAGGAAGGCAAGCTGGCCCTGAGCGGGGCACTGGCCAATGCAGAAAACAGGGCCGAGAGCACCGACATCGGCATTGATGGAGGAGAGGGCGACGACCAACTGTTGAACACGGGAACCATCTTCTCCGAGGCCCACTCCGGCGCCTTGAGCGTTGGGGTGGGCATGAGTTTCATGGGGTTCATGAACTCGCCGGTAGCCATCGGCGCGGCGCTGACCGATACGTCCGCCACGGCCATCTCTTCGGCGACGGGCATAACCGGTGGAAGCGGTACGGAGACGATTACGAGCTCAGGCATCGTCAATGCCGTTTCGACCTCTGACGTTGACGCCGTCAGCGTCTCGGCCAACCTTCAGTTCGAGCAGAAAGGCCTCCTTGTCGGGGCCGCCCTGGCCCGCTCCGAAAGCACGGCCATGGCGGATGCCGTGGGCATCGATGCCCACGAGGAGGACGCCGACGTCATCGCGGACACGGTCTACTCCACTGCCCGGGCCGACACCACGGCAGTGAGCGTCGGCCTCAACGTGCAGGGCGTGTCCAAGGGGGCAGGAGTGGGAGGGGCAATCACGGAGACATCGTCGCTGGCCTTTTCCAATGTAACGGGGATAATGGTCAATGACCTCGATAATGTCATTACCAGTGCCGATACGATACGGTCCATCGCGGTGTCCGACCTGGACGCGGTGGGCGTCTCTGTAAGCGCTGGCATTGCAAATACGGGCGCTGCAATCGGGCTGGCGCTCGCTAATTCGGGGACAACGTCAGAGGCTCATGCTGTCGGTGTGGACGGTGCCGGAGGGATCGATACGATAGCGACTCACGATGTGACGGCCGGGGCCATAGCCAATACCACGGCCGTTAGTGCAAACCTGAGCTTTGAAAAAGCAAAGACAGGGGCAAGCCTCGGCGCGGCCCTCATGAATACAACCGCCCTTGCTACATCGACTGCCATGGGTATCGGCGGAGGCACGGGGAATGACTCTCTTCTCAGCGCTGGAACGGTCACTGCAAAATCCACGGCTGACACAGACGCGGTGGGCGTTACGGTAAATGTTGCTTATACGGGCACGGGTGCAGCCATCGGGGCGGCGCTCTCAAGCGCCGAGACCACGGCGGATGCCGCGGCCACAGGCCTGGACGCCGGAGAGGGTGACGACACCATACTCAGCAAAGACGTTAACACCGCGGCTCTGGCAAACACCACTGCCGTGAACGTCGGCGTAGGGATTGAGAAGGCCAGTACGGGTGCCAGTATAGGGGCGGCCCTGCTGGACAGCGACGCCCTGGCAAAGGCAAGCACGACGAGCGCAAAGGGCGGCTCCGGAAACGACTACATCGAGAGCACGGGGACGGTCACTTCAAAATCCACGGCTGACACAGACGCGGTGGGCGTTACGGTGAATGTTGCTTATACGGGCACGGGTGCCGCCATCGGAGCGGCGCTCTCACGTGCCGAGACCACGGCGGATGCGTACGCCACCGGCCTGGACGGCGGAGAGGGTGACGACACCATACTCAGCAAAGATGTTAACACCGCGGCTCTGGCAAACACCACTGCCGTCAGCGTGGGCGTGGGTATCTCGGGAGTGAGTACGGGTGCCGGAATAGGCGCGGCCCTGATGGACAGCGATGCCCTGGCGAAAGCAAGCGCAACGGGCGTAAAGGGCAGTTCCGGAAGCGACTACATCGAGAGCACGGGGACGGTCACCGCAAACTCGACGGCTGATACCGATGCTGTGGGCGTTACGGTGAACGCTGCCTTTGCGGGCACTGGTGCCGCCATCGGGGCGTCCCTCTCAAGCGCGGAAACCACGGCGGATGCCACGGCCACAGGCCTGGACGGCGGAGATGGGGATGACACCATACTCAGCAAAGGCGTTAACACCGCGGCTCTGGCAAACACCACTGCCGTCAGCGTGGGCATGAGTATTTCCGGCGCGGGCACGGGTGCTGGCATAGGCGCGGCCCTGATGGACTCCGACGCCCTTGCGAAGGCCACGGCTACAGGAATACAGGGCGGAGCGGGGACCGACACGCTCCAGAGCGGCGGGGACATCTCCGTAAGCGCAACGGCGGACACGGACTCCGTTGGCGTTACCGTGGGTCTTACGTTTGCAGGCACGGGTGCTGCCCTGGGCGCAGCCCTGGCGGATTCTGAAACAATAGCGGAGGCTCTGAGCAAGGGAATTGACGGCGTGGAAGGCGATGTCGTAACAGAAGGAAATATAACATCTCATGCGGTGGCCAAGACGACGGCAGTCAACGTGACCGCGAACATCGCGGGTGCGGGTACAGGAGCCGCCCTGGGCGCAGCCCTCATGGACACAGATGCCTCGGCAGCGGCCACCGCCGTGGGCGTGGCAGGAAGCGACGGGGGCAGTCTCATAAACACCCGGGGCGCGACGCTTGCGCTCAGCACGGCAGAGGTGGACGGAACCGGTGTGAGCGTGGGCATCGGGGCAACCGGGACGGGAGTGGGCGGAGGCGCGGCCCTGGCTGAATCGGGCATACGGACAGACGCCCGCGCCTGGGGCATCGATGCCGGGGGCGGGGACGATGACGTCCTGAGCGACGGAGACGTGATTGCCGGCGCCTGGTCCGATATCACGAGCACACAGGTCACGGCAAATATCTCGGGCACCGGCACGGGAGCAGCCATCGGGGCGGCACTCATGGACACCTCCTCTGTGGGAAGCGCCTCTTCCACGGGCGTCACGGGTGGCAGCGGGATGGATATTGTCTCAAGCGAGGGACACGTCACATCGACGGCGTCTTCCTTTCTGACAGCCACCGACGTGTCAGTCAGTCTTGGCTTCGCAGGCACGGGGGCCGCCCTGGGAGCCGCTCTCTCCAAGTCGTCGCACACGGCCATCTCCAACGCGGTGGGTCTGGACGGAGCGGCTCAGGACGACGCCATCGAGAGCGCAGAGACCGTTTCGGCCACTTCCGTCAGCGATATCGACGCGACGGACGTAACGGTCAGCGTGACGGGTACCGCGGAAGGATTTGCTGGGAGCGCGGCCCTGACGGACTCGACGACAAATGCCCTTTCCTCTGCAACGGGCATCAGCGGCGGGGGAGGAGGCGACACGGTTGTCACCCATAAGGAGGTCACGTCCTATGCGCGCTCTGAAGTGGATGCGGCAAGCGTCAGCGTGAGCCTTGCGGCGGCGCCCGTCGCGGGGGGCGCGGCCCTTACCGATGCCTCGACTCTTCTTGCGGCCAGGTCCGCGGGCATTGACGGGGGCGAGGGAAGTGACGATATCACGAGCTACGGCTCAATCGAAGCTCACGCCAGTTCTGACGTGGATGTCGCGGGCGTATCGACGAATCTCTCTCTCGGCGTTGGCGGAGGCGCGGCTCTGGCAAAGGCCGGCAGTATCGCCAGCGCTGACGCCCGGGCCGTTGAGGGCGGCCTCGGGGACGACGTCATCAACAGCAGGGGCGCCGTGATTTCCAATTCGACGACAATTGCGGATGCCACGAGCGTTGCGGTCAACATCGGGCTCCTGGGCTACGCGGACTCCGACGCGGACATCCTCGCCCAGTCCCAGTCGTGGGGCCTTTCCGGCGGTGAGGGAAGCGACACCATCACGAACATGGGTGGAATTGTCGCCAAGAGCGATTCACAAGGATATGCGGGAGCCGTGAGCGTCAACCTCCTTGGGGGAGCCATGGGAGAGGTAACGACAACGGCCTCCTCCTTCTCCTCCGGCATGGATGGCGGCGAAGGCGCCGATGCTCTTTACAACGAGGCCGCAATAGCCTCGACAGCCACGTCATACGGCCAGGCCTCGGCCACCGTCGTGCAGATAGGAGGATACTCCAACTCGGACGCCTCGACAAACGCCTTTGCCAATGCAGTGGGCATGGGCGGCGGCGAGGGTGATGACACCATTTCGAACAATGCCCCCGTGGATGTGCTGGGCAGCGCAACGGGCAAGGCCGTGAGCGTAAACGTCAACCTCCTCGGCGCCACCTTCGCTGATGCTGAGACCCTCATTCGCGCCGCCGCAACGGGCCTTGACGGCGGCGGCGGAAACGACATGCTCGACAACGCCGGACCGCTCGTTGTCGACGCGACGGCCTTCGGAGATGCGCAGGCCGTTGGTGTCACGGTGCTTGGATATGGGGATGCGGGCGCGACCACCAATGTGGCGGCCAACTCAACCGGGATGCACGGGGGAGAGGGCGACGACTACATGCGGAGCACCGGTGACATCACGGTATACGGCACCGGACAGGGACAGGCCAAGTCAGTCAATGTCACGCCTGTTGGCGCCCTTTCCGTAGACGCCGACACCCTGGTGCAGGCATTCGGGCGAGGCATGGAAGGCGGCGGCGGGGATGACACCATCTATAACGAGGGCGCCATCTATGTCGATGCGAAGACGACGACGGAATCCAAGAGCGTGGGCGTCGTCATCGGTGGCTTTGCGGATGCGGGGGCATCTGCGAACGCGGTGACGGATGCCGCCGGAATAACCGGCGGCGAGGGCAAGGACGCGATTCTCACCACGGGGGATATTACGGTTTTAAGCTCCGCGACTGGAGATTCCGAAGTCACGAACGTCACCCTTCTCGGCTCAGCCATCGCTGATGCCGGAACAAACGCCATCACGAACGCCGTGGGCATAGACGGCGGGGGAGACGTGGACTTCATCCAGAACGAGGCGGATGTCTTTGCCATGACTACGTCAAACATGACGGCGGATTCATCCTCAATCAACATCTTCGGCAATGCGGACTCGGTTTCCACCGTCACGTCCCGGAGCTACGCCGGGGGCATCACCGGAGGCGAAGGCGACGATAGTATTTTCAACTATGGCACAGTGACCGCCAATTCGTTCTCGACGCTTGTGCAGGACGGCTCTTCCTTCACCCTGGGAGGCGCGTCATCCGAGACCGGCGTCCTTGCGGCCTACAACCGGTCCCGGGGAATCGCCGGCGGCGAGGGAGCCGACATCATCAATTCAGTCGGGGCGGTGTCCGTGGTGACGTCATCCTCACTGAGTTCCGACGGGGACTCGACCGCCGTCTTTGGGGCTTCGGACACCGGGGGCTCCACCGGCGCGGTGACCATCGCATCGGGCATCGAGGGTGAAGGGGGCGACGACGTTATCCTGAGCGCATCCACCGTAAACGTCCAGTCCACCGCTACCCTTGATGTCCAGAAGGGGGCCTTCTCCTTTGCCGGCTCGGCGGGCGCAACCGCGACCCTTACCGCCGACACGCAGGCCACCGGAATTTCAGGTGGCGAAGGGGAAGACCGGATTCTGAGCAATGGCGGCATTTCAGCCACGGCTAATGCTTACCTTACGTCATCAACCAAGGCCACGGTCATTTTCGGCTCATCTTACGCAAGCTCCACCATCTCGGCGGACACCACGGCCATGGGCATCGAGGGAGGCGGCGGAGACGATATTATAGAGAGCCATTCTACGGTAGGGGTATCCTCCTCGGCCGTGGCTACGATGGAAGGCTCGTCCTTTGCCTTTGGCGGCACCAGCCAGGCAGGGGGGACGCTTACGGCCTCGACCCGCGCTTTAGGCATTTCAGGAGGGAGCGGAGAGGACTGGGTTCTGAGCGACGGTTCCATGGCGATAAGCGCCTCTGCTACGCTGACTTCTGCTAACAAGGCGGACTCGGTTTTCGGCAGCGCTTCGTCAAGCGCCATAATCGGCTCGGTTACGGAGGGTGTCTGTCTCGAAGCCGGAGAAGGGGACGATACGGTGCTCAACCGGGGAGACATCTCTGCCATAGTCTATTCCACGACCTCATCCTCCGCCTCTTCCTGGGTATTCGGCGGCGGAGAGGAGGCCAAGGCGTTTTTGACCGCCGGTACCCGCTCGTCGGGCATCGCCGGCGGCGGCGGGATGGACCAGATACTCAACGAGGGGAGCATCACCGTCAGGGGTGAGTCGGTGCTGTCTTCCGTAGGCGGAGGAAAGGCCACCTTCGGACGCGCGAAGGCAGGCTCTCAGATCCGGGCGGATGCGTTCGCAGTCGGCGTGGACGGCGGCGATGCCGACGACACCATCGAAAACGCAGGGGCCGTCGATGTAAGCTCAACAGCGAATCTGACCTCTAACACAACCTCGGCGAGCTTTGCGGGAGGCTCGGCAACCTCGGAACTTCTCACGGCATTCAGCAACGCCGTCGGGCTTGACGGGGGAGGCGGTTCCGATGATATATGGAACAGGGGAGACGTTACCGTCGATGCGACAGCCGTGGCGAAATCGCTGGGCGGGGCCTCGTCAGACCTTGCAGGGGGGGCCAGTGCCAGCGGCGTTATCTCCGTTGACGTCAACGCCGCAGGCGTTCACGGTGGAATCACAAATAGCGTGGTGATAAATTCCGCGGGCATTGCTGTAACGGCTACCGCCGAGCCCCAGGCAACTCACAGCGCTTCGGCGGGCTTCTTCTACTCGGGCGGCTTCGCCGCAGCAGACGCGGCAGCCCGTCTGACGGAATCCGGCGTGTCGGTGGGCGACGGGGATAACGAAATCCTCAACGAGGGCATCATCTCCTTGGAGATGTCGTCAGGCACGAGGGACGGAGACGGTGACGGAACCTTGGATGGCGTCTTCGCGCGAGTTGATGCCGAAGGCGGTGATTTCGACCTCTTCCTTGGCAATGCCGATGCCCACGGCAGGGCTACGGCGGATGCGACGACAGGCCAGACGGGAATACTGGCCGGTGACGGGGAAAATATAATCACGAACAGAGGAGATGTGGCAATCAGCACGTCCCCGACTGTGGGCTTCAAGGTAAGCGCTGTCTCTGACCCTAACGGCGGAGGGGCCCTGACCGTGGACGGCGACGGCTACGGAGAGGCTTACGCGTCCGGCACGTTCACCTCGGCCGGCATCTCGGCCGGCACCGGGGTGAATCAGGTGGTCAACGACGGACGGATACTGCTCGGCATCTCTCCCGAAGTCGTCTCGGTCGTGGACGCCGACGGTCCGAGCAGCGTGGGCTCAGGGGACGCGGACTCCTTTGCAAGGTCTTCTGCCAACGCTAGCGCCTTCGGAATCAGCGTCGGCGCAAATGACGAGGTTGCCTCAGAAAACTGGGTGGTCAACAACGGCGAGATATCCGTCATGGCCTCCCCGTCGGCCCGGGCGTTTGCAGACTCCAACGGCCAGGTGTTTGACGGCGACGGCCGGTGCGGCTACAGCGATGACCCCATCAAGGCCACGGGCACCGCGCTGGCGACGGGAATCATGGGCGGAATCGGAATTAATAGGGCCGACAATTACGGCATGGTCAATGCCACGGCCGCGGTCTCGGCATATGCAAGGGGCAATTCGGATTCGGATACAGGTGGTGACGCCTGGACCTACGAGTGGGCCATCGGCTCGGCAAGGGCCGAGGCAATACACGCCGGTGCGGGGCAGAGCCAGATTGTCAATCACGGCTATGTGGCGGCTACAGCCACGGTCGATGCGGACACGTGGGGATGGGCGGACAGAGCGATGGCCACTGCTGAAGGAGATTCAACCTCCAACACGTGGGCCTATGCGGACGCCTTTGGCATCCTGGCCGACGGCGGGGACGTGAGCGTCGAAAATGCCGGGATAGTCGATGTCAATGCCACGGCGGATGCCACAGCCTTCGCCCACGGCGATGACGACTCCTACTCCCATGCATTCGCTTACGGCAGCGCCTACGGCATCTATGCCGGTGCGGGCCTGACACCGATATACATCGGTAACTCCGGTCTAATAAACGCTACGTCCCGGTCCATCGCACTGACACAGGACGACGAACCGACGATGAGCGCCCGGGGCGCCGACAAGGCTTACGGCATCAAAATAACCGGCGGTGACAGTGCCGTAGCGAGCGGCGGGGACATTTTCGTCAGCTCCAGCGCATTCGCTTACTTCCAGAGCTCTAACGACCACGTCGCCACAACGGTCTCCAGCTCCACCGCAACGGGAATTGAGCTGGGCGACGGAGGCACAAGAGCCGTTGATGCCGGCGGGAGGATAATAGTAAGCGCGGTGGCCGACAACGAGCCTTCGGGCGTCTCCTTCGTCCGTACCTTGTTCGGCCTGAACTCTGCTACTGCCGATGCCTTTGGCATAAACGCAGGAAACGGCGATGCGGCAATAACGGTACAGGAGGGCGCAGAGGTAAGCAGCGCGTCGATGGCGCACACGGTTTCCTCAGACGGAATCGCCAGAGCGCTGGCTTCGGGCATTTCCGCAGCAAGCGGCAACATCATCATCGGCAATCAGGGCACCATCCGCGCAAACGCCCTCGGGACTGCGGACTATTCCGGCCCTATCCCTTTTACATTTGACTCGCTCGTCTCGGGGTCAGGCTCTGCGTCGGGAATCGCCACGGGCGCTCAGGGCGACACGGTACTGAATACAGGCGACATCGTTGTGGAAGCCTCCGGAAATGCCACTGTCCCGGAAGGAGACAACTTCTTGCATATTCATATGAAATCGGTAGCCAGTGCGTGGGCTATAGGCATCGATGCGGGCGGGGGAAACAACTGGATTGAAAACGACGGCGTCATCACCGTGTCGTCCGTCGCCACGGCTGGAACTGAATTCGTACTGGACGGGTCTGCTTCGGCAAGCGCCGTCGGCATCAGGACCGGCTCGGGAGACGACGTAATCATCAATCGGGGCAGCATCACGACGACGGTCACCGAGAACCTCTTGACTTACGCCGGAGTGGCTATCAACTCGGGCGGCGGCAATGATTCGGTCATCCTGAACTCCTTTGTGGCCGGGGACATCGACCTCGGCCTCGGGGACGACTCTCTTTCCTTTGGCAGCGGCGGGGAGGTAAAGGGCCATGTAACGGGCAATGAGGGCACCGATTCCCTCATTTTCGACAATGTGGAGACATTCTCCGCGTCGGCTACGAGTTTCGAGAATCTCCTCAAGCTGGGCAGCAGCACCCTCACCATCCCGGTCATGCCCGTCGTTGAACAGCTTGAAATAGAAGAAGGGATTCTGGAGGTCACGGATGATTACAGTCCCCAGGACGGTTTAACAATCATTACTCAGGTTGAAGGCGATGGAAAATGTGGAATGCTGAAGGTTGACGGCGTTGCTTCGCTGGACGGCACGCTGGAAGTGAGGAGAGGCCCGGGAGCGTATGTCGACGGCACGACATTTAACGTTCTGTCTGCCGACGCCATCACCGGCAGTCTTGAGGAACGAGTGCCAGCCGCCACTCCGCTTTTGAGCTTTGAGCTCAATCGTGAGCCCGACAACATTGAGGTAGAGGTTTCTACAGAGCGCTTTATAACGGTTGCAACAAATCCGGTCGAAAGAGCCATAGCCGAGCATCTTGATGAGATACTACCCTCGGTGGCCGGAGATCTGTCGGTCGCCATCGGCGAGTTCCAGGCCCTGCCCAAGCCGGAGCAATACAGAGCCGCTTTCCTGAGCCTCAGCCCCGGCTCTTATGATGGCCTCACAAGAACCACGTACGGCGTGGCCCGGCAACATGCCGGTTCCCTCATTAACCGCATGCAAAGCGTACGCATGGCCTCCGCCGCATCTTCTTATGCCTCAAGGACGAAGCCAGCGCTGGGCAGGGAACTTTTGCTGGTTGCCTTCAATGGTTCAGATTTTAGCTTCGGGCACCTTGCCGACGGGCAGTATGAGAAAGAGAAAGCGGATTACGGCCTCTGGAGTCGTGGCTTTGGGCAGTGGGGCGAACAGGACGGAGAGGCAGGATTCAGCGGATTCGACTTCAGCGTCGCAGGCTTAACGCTGGGCCTTGACCATGCCTTCGGTGACAGGTTCATCGCAGGCGTCAGCCTCGCAGCCTCCTTCGCCGATATAGACCTTCACAACGACATGGGGCGCGGCGATATAGACAGCATCTTCGGGTCGATTTATGGAACGTATTTCTCGAAGAAGGGATACATAGAAGGGGTGCTGTCATACGGCGGTCAGGACTACTCGAATTCTCGTGATATCGTCATTGGCCCTCTGGCGAGCACCGCAAGCAGCAAGCATGACGGGGATGTATTCTCCGCATTCGGAGGCGGCGGCTATAATTTCATCCTCGACAGTATGGTCCTTCAGCCGTTTGCTTCGCTTCAATACGTGTTAATCGATGAAGACGCTTTCCTAGAGACCGGGGCCGGCGCCTTGAACCTGAGCGTCGGTGCCCGCAAGACCGACTCCCTTGTATCTAGCGTGGGTCTGCGGGCCGCCCGCGTCTTCAGTACGGACGGCGGGAGCCTCCTGCCGGAGATAAGCGCAGCGTGGAATTACGACTTCGACATAGACGAACGAGTTATCACGGCTTCTCTTGAGGGCTCGCCCGATGCCGCGTTTTCCATCGCGGGGCAAAAAGTTGAAAGGAATGGCGCGACACTGGGCACAGGCATTACGTTTATGAATAGGGACGGGTTTAGCACGCGTCTTAAATACAGCGCAGAGATCCGTGAAAACTATGAGGCCCACGGCGTGATGGGAGAGCTTCGCTATGAGTTTTAATGAAGCTTCCATACTATATTGGTGGATTGAAAGTAACAGACGATTTTCTCACACTCCAGAAACGAAATCTAAGATTCCGATTCGGGAGGACTGGAGTCGCGGCAGAGCTTACATTTCGACGGGTTGACTACTGATCCCAAATTGAGCCTGTGGGCTCCAAAATGCTGCTGATTCTACCAAACTTCCGACATCTTCAAAGAAATAAGAAGCCTCTGAAATCAAATATAGAAAAAGAATAATGGTCTGTCTGGTCAGACACAGATCGTGCGCTTTCACAGCGCGTTACAATTAGTGATCAGAGTGCCGATTATGTTCCCATAAATCATCGCAGAACTCTTTAAGAATAATGGGTTTGATGGCGTTGTATATAGGAGCGCCTTGAGAAGAGGTTTGAATGTCCCATTATTTGACCTCGACATAGCAGAAATAATTGATGATTTTTCTATTACGTTGAGGCGGTCTCTATTCATGCTTACGACTATTTTACGGGTCCATACCATTACAAGAAATTTAGATTGGGTCGAGTTACAGCTGTTTCTTTCAGTAATCGTTAACTCTCATATCTTCTCATGATTGACTTCTTCGTAGTGAAATACGAACCGATTTCAACTTCATGCAACTGCGGCTAAGCAGGTGTACACAGCACCCTGGAGACCCAAAGGTCACTCATTACGCCTGGGGCCTTCGAGAGGCTCGATTCGGCTCAAGACGTACGCTTCAAATTAGGTGCTCTCCTACGGAAGCGCCCGCAACCGCAGTAGTGGCCGAAGCCTTCCACAAGTAACTCACAGAGCCCTCGTTGAAGAGAGAGCTTGAGCTTCGAGGAGCGCGCTGCGCGAAGTACGAGAAGCGAGAAGGTCCCAGAAACGGAAGTTCTCAAGGAGTTCAAGGCCGCCGGCGTCAGGCGGCGGTGTTCCGATTCCTGAGAATATGAATGGACGGACTCCCGGGCATTCGTTCTAATCCAGAGAATGGGAAGGGCCGACTCCTGAGAATAGGTCCGTCAGGTTTCGAAGAACGAGATCGTTCCGATTTTATCCCCCGTAGAAACTAGCGTGGAAACTGGTACAGATACTATAAGGGAATCTGAGGGAATTCCCTATGGAAGTAGGGCTTTCACCCAGCACATACGCACCCCAATAGGTATCGACGCACTTCAGCTCAGGGATAGCGACGGCAAGAACCACTCAAGACACTGTCAGGGTGTCTCGAGAGAAAACCCGTATTTGGTCTAGCACAACAGGCTTCTTGGATCGATAGAATGACAGATCGCCCTCTGCGGAGCGGGGCGGCTACTTTTCTTTTCGTCTTTCTCGGGCGCTAACGACCCACCCGCACTTGTTCGAGCAGAACCGCTTCTCTTTCGCGGTGGCCCGGAGAAAATAATTGTCGCAGTCCTCGCGCTGACACTGCCGGATATCACCAAGGGGAAACTCGTCAAATACAATGTCATCGAAAAGGGTTTCCTCGAGGAAAGACGCCTTCAGGATGCGGTCGAAGTCCGCCTTCGTGAACGCCAGAACCACGGTCTCCTCCACCGCCTTTACCGAGGCACTCCGAGGGCCGCCGGTGAGAAGAGCCTCCTCTCCGAATCCCATGCCCTCGCCCAAGACGGCCACTTCTTCCTGTGTCTCCTTGAGCATCTGCTTCAGCACGACAACATGGCCGGACCGGATGATGTAGTATACATCTCCTGCGTCTCCCTGGGTTATGATGGTATCGCCCGGGGAATACCTCCGTTGCTCCGCTTTCACGAAGAGCGATATCATCCGAGCCAGTTCAAGGGGAGCGAAGGGTTCCAGCGCTTTCAGCTGGTTAAGGTAGGCATATTCGTCCGTGCGCTTCTTCGCCATGGAGTCCGCAAGCACCACGTTGTCGAAATCCCTCTTCAGAAGGCGAAGAAGGCTGACGTCCGTCTTTGCGATGACCGTCGCGGCGCGAGGAGAACTCGTCACCAGCGGCATCTCGCCGAATACCTCTGCGCCTCCCACGGTGGAGAGAAAAGCGTCCCGGCCTCCCGGGGTCTTCTTGAAAATGTTCACCTCTCCCTCGCGGACAAAGTAGAAGGAATCGCCGGGAGCCCCTTTGTCGATTATCTTCTTGCCGGCGGAGTATTTCACATCCTGCAAACGTGCCACAATCTCCCGCAGAGCCTCATCCGAAAGGCAGGAAAAGTAACAGTAGCTCCTGAGTCGGGAAGGAAGCATTTCTTTGTATGCTTCGCTATTCCCTCGCCGCAGAGCTTTCATGGCTTCCTCCCGTGGCGAGTCGGCTTCACAGGGGGAGACCTTCAACAGCTGCGGTTTTACGTTCGTCCAGGCGAGTCAACATTTGCAGGTTTTTCCCATGAACTTCACGATGCGGTACCCGTCTGCCTCCGAGATCTCGGCCTGGCAGCCCGACATGGATGCGAAACTCTTCAGCCTCTTGCTTTCACTGGTGTCGACCGACACCACGATGTGCTCGCACGAAACTCACATGTTCCGTATGGCTTCACGAACAATCTGCAAGGGTTCGGGGTGGCTTAAACCCCGCACATCGATTTCCATAGGTTCCTCCTTTTCGGGTTGAGAGAAGTTCGCGTCGGAGAGGAGAGCAGAAAAACTCTGAGGGAAACGATGAAAGAAGGGATTATGTTTCGTGAGACAGCAATGGACATGACACCATCGCCCGGAAGGGAACAGCCCACCGCCAACCGGGAACACCTCATTGTGCCCCGTCCTCCCCATGCAAACAAAGCACACGCCCCGCTTTCCCCCCTGATTGACACAACAATCAGCGCAGTCGCATTATGAGCGTTACGATGCGAAAAGTCAATCTATTAACTTCAATTACAATATATCCTGAAGCCTTATCCATTAAGGAAAAAGTGCCTTTCACAATAAAGGACGGCTAAGAATCTTTAAACTGCGGACTCGAGGGAAGTCAATACCGACCATTGAACTGTTGCACCGTCCCTGGCAACCATGAGGAAGGAGTAAGTGCTAAAAAATGCGCCAGGTATGATATCTTTGACTCCACTGAGGCATTCTACGACAGGAAGAGGAGGCCCCGTATCTCGGCCCTGTCAACCATCACGCCTTTGAGCGGGCGGCTTGTGGTAACCTATGACCGCTTCGAAGAGTTGAGAGACTTCTGAGGACGCCATGAACATTCTCATTGCAAGTGCCACCGGGTACCTTGGGCGAAGGCTCAAGCTCAGGTTATTGAGCGAAGAGGGCGTCAGCCTAAGGCTCCTGGTGCCTGACACGCATCTCGTCAGCGAGACCACGCGGCCAAGAGTTGAAATCGTCGAGGGTGACGTTGATGACCTTCAAGCGGTCAGACAGGCGGTAAAAGGAGTCGACCTTGCCTACTACCCTATTCGCTTGTTTGGCGCCGTGTGGGAATCAGACTTTGACAAGGCTGCCGTGGAACGGTTCAGAGATGCGTGCGTCGAGGCCGGAGTAAAGAGACTCGTCTTCGTGGGGCTTCACGCGGCTGAGGAAACATCGGTTCAATCCTTGAGAAACGTCCTCGAGACCGGCACCATTCTGAGCGCCCGTCCCGAGGACATTCAGGTCATCTGGTTCCGGGTGGGGGTTCTCCTAGGGTCGGGCAGCGTTTTGTTCGAGCTCCTGAGGAACATTGTTCAAAAGGTACCCATCATTGTTTATTCCCCCTGGATGAACGCCCGAGTCAACCCCGTCGGCGTCCCGGACGTCGTTGAGTATCTGGTCAGGGCCGGGGAGCTTGAAGCGCAGGGGAATCTGGTCATCGATATCGGCTCACAGGAGCTGAGCTTCAAGGAGATGCTCAAAGTTGCAGCACAAGAGATGGGCCTGAAAAGGCTATTCATTCCCCTTCCCTGCACCGCGCCCCGCCTGTCTTCCTTTCTTTTGATGCTCGCCACTCCATTTTCCTACGAATTCTCCTCCTCACTAATTCGGGCCCTCCGGTCAGGAGCAATAAGAGCCGCCACCCCGGAGAGGACAGCGAAGCATTATTTCCCGCAAATCACGCCGCATCCCTTTGACAGGGCACTCCTGAGGGCTCTGCATGAGATCGAGAACGACCAAGTCGTTAGCAGGTGGAGTGACACTCTCGGACACGCCTTCCGCACGAGCCCGAAAGAGGATATCTCGCGGGCGGTCTATCGAGACGTCAGGAGCATGAGTTTCGGGGACATTCCGCCGGAAAAGATATTCCAGTCGGTCAAATCAATTGGAGGCAGGACGGGATGGTTCACCTTCGATTTCCTCTGGCGGATTCGGGGATTGCTGGACAAGCTGGTCGGCGGTTACGGAACGGCCATGGGGAAGAGGGTCGTTTCAGACCTCCGGCTGGGAGACATGCTCGATGTCTGGAAAGTCGTCGACCTCAAGCAGAACAGAAGGCTTCTTCTGGAGGCCCACATGAAAGTCGCCGGAAAAGCATGGCTTGAGTTTGCAATAGAGGGAAACACCCTCACCCAGACCGCCCATCACTATCCCAAAGGGATTCTCGGCCGCATGTACTGGTATTGCATGATGCCCTTCCATGCCTTCATTTTCAAAGACATGATACGAAGCATAGTCAAGCGCGCCAGGGAAACAGATTAACGAACAGTCCACGAGAAGGGTACACAGACTCTCGACCACTCAGCTACGGTCCATTTCCGATTCTTCCTGGAAGTAACAAGGAGGCCGCTCTGCTTCTCTACGCTCTTAACATTTCTAAATTCTGCTTCGACTGCCGCGGTTAGGCCTCCTCTGAAGATTGACCCTCTGGTCGTCGACGACCTTCCCCCGGCTGCCGTCATCGCCCGCCTCCACACGCTCCACCTTTCCGTCCTTCCGCATGAAATACCAGGAATCACCATTCTCTTCCTTGGGAAAATACCGCCCACCGAGGTCCTCATAAAGGTCAACCTTGTAAAGGAGAGAGCCTGCGTTCTCCTTCTCGTCCGAAGATATCGATAGAAGGCCATCCTTTTGATAGACGCCGTAGCGTCCTTGGTCGCTCTTGTAGCCCACATAGTATTTCCCCACATCCTTCAGGTAGATGTCGGCGTCCATGGGGTAAAGATCCCTTCCCACCACCTCCGCAAATTTGTCTCCCTCGATCTTGATTGTCTTTCCGATATCGCAGAGGACCCACTCCGAGACTATACGGTCCGGACTGTGTGTCAGGATGGTCCTTTCGGGCCTCAGGACGGTTTCACCGAGTCTCTCGTAATCCGTATGGACGATGCTGTTGCACATGGCGACGTCGTGGATGACCACGACGTCATCAAACGCTTCTATGGCCTCTCTGTACCTCTCTTCGCTCCAGGTCCGCTCGATATAATCGTTGATATCTCCGACTAGGACGCCGGCGGATTCAAACTCCCTCCTTGACATGCCCTTCAGCGTCTGCGCCCTTTTCTCCTTGGCCAGATGCTCCCACAAGTTCTTGTTGTGAATCGTGTCGGACGTGAAAAAAACCCTTTCCTTTTCACTGCGGAGCTTCAGTCCGATAGCCGGAACGCCGTGCCAGACGGGGGCCTTCACAGCTTCTACCGTCAACCCTTCAGAGGAATGGTAGATGTTCCGATCCTCTTCGTAAAACGTTGTGGAGGAGAAGGGATAGAAACTCTCAGGCTCAACCCATTCGCCGTAGTGGGGGTCCCTGAAGAGCATCCGCTGCCTGCCGGTCTTTGCGCTGATGACGATTTTCGCCACGTCGGGGCCGACGAGAGAGCCGTTTGCGTCGGTAATGCAAAGGACGGTCCTTCCGGCCCCCTCGTGGCGTGAGACAATCCTGTATTTCGCCCTCGGACCCAGGACCCGATAATCGATATACTCCTCGTAAGGAATATCAACAATCCTCTTTGAGTCCTGCGAAAGGCTCCTGTCGAGAGCGGGAGCCGAGGCTTTCATGAGCTCGTCGCGGATGTCTTCGGATGTGACGAGCGTGAGCCTCTCTCCGACGTCCTGCGCGTACCGGTGAAAGAGGGCAAGGTCCGTGAACCAGCGCTTATGGTCGTCATGGCAATGGGTGACAATAAGGGCATCGACGATTTTGAGGCCGTGTCCGCCTATCTCTTGAAACAGCGGAGCCCCGCAGTCGATGAGATATGACAAATTCCCGTGAAATACTTGATACCCTATACTCTTCCCTATCCGGGAGAAAGGGCCGAAGTCACCGAGGACCTTTATGGTAATCCCGTTACTCATCGCACGAAGCCGATCCGCTCATTCAGTTTATGTACAGGAAATCCGATGCGACAAAGACACGCGTATGGGAACCTGCCTTCTCTTATTCAGCCTATATTATATCCTGCCCGAGTCATTCAAAGATAGCAGGCCACGGCCTTCGCCACGTGCCGCATTCCACTCACGTCTCGCTTCCTCAAATGGCCAAAGTGGCGCGCACAAAAAAGAACCTGCCGGGCTGTATCGCCGGGTTTTGGAAATCGACGTCGAAGTACTTGAAATCCTTGTCAAACAGGTTCTTGGCCCCCACGGTGACGAAGCCGTGCCTCTTGGGCAGACGATAGCCCAGTGATGCATCGAAAAGCCAAAAGCTGTCTTCACCGTGCGTAAGGACACCAATGGGAGCCTCAAGTGTCTCAAAATCGCCCTCTTGATTATAATACGTGGCCTGCACGCCTGCGCTCAAGCCCGACGGGTGGAAGAAATTGGCCGCTAGGGGAACGGAATGCGTCTTGAGCTCCTTTACATTGAAGGTGAATTTTACATCTCTGTCAAACTCCTCATAGCGATATTCAGCCCTGAGGGCCACCCAATCATGGGGTGTCCAGTAAAGGTAGGCCCGGCCCAATTTTTCGTGCCAGTCCGCGCTATCCATCTTACCGGTCACATTATTAAAAAAGGGAATTTCCGGCAGGTCTCTGAGGGAATACTCCACACCTCCGTATACGTCTTTGGAGAATTTCTGGTCCACGGCTCCGCCATAGCGCCATGCCTCCGCGGCGTTGGCATCGTCAAAGAACTGATTGAAGCCCGCCACCTGGGTGGGCTCGAGGGTCTGATCAGTAATCAGCAATCTCTTCAACGTCCTGAACACGGCCCCGCGGATGGTCGTGCCGGGAAGAGGATTCAAGGTAATCCCGAATTTCGGGTTGACCTGATTTTTATCGATCTTCTCGTGGAGGTCGGGCAACCCCGAGATGCTGGTTACCGTTTCAGAGTCAAAGAAGTCCGCACTTACTCCGATGGTAAAGGTCACAATCTTGGGGTAGTTGATGTATGTGTAAAGATAGACATTGCTATGGCGGGTGTCGATGTCCACATCCGCGTGGTCCGCAGTCGGATCACCGGCATTAGCAAATGCAGAACCTAAGAAAATCGGAACGGGCCCGGAAGCATTGAAGCCATCATCGGTTCTCACTTCGCCCGAGTCTATGTCGAAGTGTCCCCCGCCGCCGGTAGCCTTGACGTATTTCGAGCTGTAGAGATACTGAAGCTCTCCGCCGCGGGCATTCTCATCACCGTCTCTCTCACGTACCTCTCGGAAAGGAAAAGGGGCGATTGTAAAGGCCGGGAAGTCCACTTTGTTGAACTCAGCGCGGTCCGCGTGTTGATACATCGCATTGCCGATGAGGTCGGAGCCCGGAGAAAAGGCGTGGTGGAAGCCCAGACGCACCGACGAGGTTTTATCCGACTGCCTGAGGCCGGGCTGGAAACCGGAGTTTTGGGAAGGGAACGGGTTTTCGAAAAACCTCAGGGCGACGTCTCCTCTCTTGAGCTTCCGGTATCTGTATTCAGCCTGCACGCTTGTCTTGTGGGTGAGCTCCTGCTGTAAGAAGACAGTGTAAATGTCATCGTTGACGTCGCTGTTTTTCCGGAAACCGTTCGTCTCGTGGTGGAACTGTCCCACGCTGGCGGACGTCTTGTTATACAGCCTCGAGATGGTCATTTCTTCGCCCATCGTGCCGTTCTCGCCCACGATGCTGCTGACCTGTAGCGCAATTCGGTTCCGGGAGAACAGCGGGTTGAACTCGTTGAAGGAAAGCGCCCCCGGGCCGGCGCCCTCGAGGATGAAGAGGTTGCTCTGGCCCAGGCTCGGCTGTATGGGAGTGATGTTCAGCGGCTGCATCAGTTGCGACTGAAGAAGCTCGCTCACCCGGGCGATCTTCTGGCGAGGCAGAGCGGAATAGACATCGGCCAGAAACCTGTGCGCGGAGTAGTTGGACGGGTCTGTGTTTTCTGATTTCCAGCCTTCCACGAGGCCCAGTTGCTGAAAGCCCAGGTCCGAGTAAATCCTGGCGAGGCCGGCGCTCCGGGCCGCGAGGTCCTGGTCGACCAACAGGCTCGACCGGTACACGAGCCGGTTGTCGTTCTTCTTTATGGCATCCTGCATAAGGTGCAGGGCTTCCACCGGGCGGTTCGTCGTCTGTTTCAATATGGCAGCATAAAAATAGGACGTGGGGTCCCGGGGGTCCAGGTCCTCCGCCATCGTGTACTGGCGCCCGGCCAGCTTCTCCTTCTTCTCGTCGAAATAGGCCTTTCCCAGATAGCTCCGGATGAGGGCGTTGTCGGGGTCCAGGCTCACGGCAATCTCGATTTGTTTCCTGCCGTTGTCGAGGTCCCCGTCCCGTATCATGGCCAATCCGAGGCCGAGACGGGGGAGGGGTGCACCCTGGTCGAGCCCGATGGCCTTTCGGAAGGCCTCGGCGGCCTTCCCCGTCTTGACCTGCATCAGGTACGCAAACCCCAGCACGGTCTGTGTCCTGGAAAGGCCGGGGTTCAGGGCCACGGCCTTTTGCGCGCTCTCCAGGGCATTACCCAGCTTGCCGAAGGAGAGCCAGAGCTCCGAAAGCCGCGCCCAGGCCAGGGCATTTTCGGGCTCCAGTTGCACCGCTTTTTTCAAGCTCTCAAGGGCCCCGTCGAGATTCAGGTTTGCCTGCTGAGCGTAGGAGAGGGCCACCCGTGCCACGGCGGACTCCGGAGATGCCTCCACGGCCTTCCTGGCCAGCTCGAGAGCCTTCTCCCGCTCGTTTCTGGCCACGGCCATGACCGACTGAAGGGCCGTGGCGGTGCTGTTTCCGGGGGCCAGTTGCAAAACGCGCTGCACATCCTTGCCGGCCTCCTCGACGCGGCCAACGGTAAGGAGCAGAGAGGCTCGATAGATGAAGAAGCGGGGGTCCTGGATGTCCTCCGGTACCATCTTAATCCGGGCGAAGGCCTGGGCGATGTTGCCGGCCCAGTAGGCCTTCAGGGACTCCATGACCTGTGTCCGCCAGTCTCCCTCGGGATGGCCGGCGAAATCGGCGGGACGATAATAAATGAGAGGAGGATAGTATATGGCCCACCGCACTTCATCCCAAGGGCGCACGACGACTTTTGGCTCCGGCGCCTTGCCCTCCTCAGTCAGCGCGGCCTGGCCGCTGGTCAGCGTCGCGCTCCCCGCATCGTTTGATGCCAGCACCTTTCCCTCGAGTATGAGGATAAACGTGCTCCTGTTCTCGACCCTGACCAGCCCTTCGGTCCCCTCGACGCCGGCGTTTACAAATGCGGTATGCACTTCCAGGTTCCGGACCACGCGGCTGAAGAAATACAGGGCGCCGTCAATCAGGTTCACCACGGATGTGCGCTCGTCCTTGAGGCCGCCCAGAACGAGCGTGCTGCCTTCGTCCAGACGGACAATGGGCTGGTTGCTCAGCGCCAGGTCCGCCCGGCTTTTTTCCCCCACGCGTATGACGTCACCGGGGCAGTACGTGTCGTCCGGCTTGACCGGAAGCCACTGGGTCTGGCCTTCCTGGCGCACTTCGACCGTCCCCTGCACGGAGACAACCTTGGCCGCCCACTTCTCGCATGTCCCGGCCGCCGCAAGGCTCGGAGCAAGGATTATAATGAAGCTTAAAGAGACGAAAACCCCCCACAGGCGAAACCGGACTTTTTTCATGTGCCCATCCCCTTTTTCGTTCTGTTCAAAAGATCCATTACGCACCAGTTAATCTTCACCTTCACAGCGGAAACTCGGGAAAACCCTAGCGCATGAACTATAGCACACCCTCAGTAGCAACCTCGACTATTTCTTCTCCATGACGACGATGCCGTCCCACTCCGCCTCGGGCGGGGCCTTCTTGAAATCCTCGCAGAGCCGCAGGTAAAACTCCGAGGCCTGGTCTTCCCCCATGCACCGGCACGTTCCCTGAAATTTCCCGGCGGCCTCATCCCAGGCGCCCCTCCCGAAGGCGTTCAGGGCCTCCACAAAGGCCTGGCACCCCTGCCTTTGCCGCTCATCGGCATCCTCAAGGCGACAGACCAACTCATAGACCGCGACCGGCTTCATCTTCCCCTTCACCCGGAAGCTTCCCATCTTTCTGGTCAGGAAGCCCTTTATCTGGTCCACCACGTCCTCGGATACGAGGATATTCGTCCCCAGGTATTTGTTCAGCCCCTCGATGCGCGAGGCTGTGTTGACGATGTCCCCCATGGGGGTATACTCATAGTGGTCCAGGGCGCCCACATGGCCCAGGAGTATCTGCCCGCAGTGCAGCCCGATGCGGGTCTTGAGCCTCCGGGCCTCGGGCTGTTCGTCGAATCTCTCCAGTTGCCCGTTAATCTGCAGCGCCGCGCGGCATGCCTTCTCCTTCAGGGCCGTCTCCGAACGCGTGGACACCCACAGGGCAAGCATGGCGTCGCCGATGATGCCCGAGACGAAGCCGCCTTGCTCCTTGACGGGCGTGAACATGGTCTCGTAATAGCGGTTCATGAACTTGCCCAGCTCATGCGGCTCCATGGCCTCGGAAAATTCGGTATACTGCTGCGCGTCGGTGAAAAGGCAGACCCCGTAGACGACCTTGCTGCCCGTCTGGATATGCGCCACGTCCCGGGAGAGCTGGTCGACCACGTCCTTGGGGAGATAGTGCTCGAAGGCCGTCCTTATGTTCCGGCGCTCCTTGTTCACGTCCCTGTAGTTCCAGAGCACCGCCCCGACGAAAGCGAGAGGGACCTGTACAAAAAGCGGGACAATCAGGGGATACCACGCATTGCCAGCCTTGAACTGATGCACGGCCACGAAAAGGTACAGAGCGCTCAGCCCCAGGGCCCCTGCCGCGGCCATGCCCACCCGGGAGACGCGGCATACGACGCCCATGAGGACCCCCCAGAGCAGAAGGACGGCAATGTGAGACGGAAGGCCGAGGGGCCTGACGGGCGTGTTCGTCAAAAGGTTGGAAAACGCCGTGGCCGCGATCTCCACCCCGCTGATGAAGGTGCCGTTTGCCTGGGAGAAGACGGTATAGAAGCTGTCCTTCCTTTCGGCGAGCAGGACCTCCGAGAGCCCCACAAAGACCGCCTTTCCCCGGAGGTCGACTCCGGGGTCCTTGCCTTCGGCAATCTCGAGCGCCCGATAATAGGGGATTGTCCTGATGGAGCCCGGAGGGCCGTAGTAGTTTATGTATCGGCTGCTGCCCCCAGAATACATCATAATAAGGGACGCAAGCAGCCTCTTTTCTTGCGGAGTGGCCGAGACGGAATTTGCGACTTCCCTCAGCATCAACCGGGCGAGTTCGGGTTTGCGCTCGAAGATGGCCCGGATGTCCCTGGTCAGGTCCCGCACGCCCCTCCTCATGGCCCCCGCGGCATCCGGAGGTATTTCCGCGGCCAGCTCCGGAGCCAGTTTCCCGAGCAGGCGGGAAAACGTCCCGTACACCCGCATGGAGTAAAGCTGAAGCGTGACGATGGGCACGGAGGGAGAATCCCCCGCGGCCGTCTCGAAGGTCCAGAACCGGTTCACCTTGAACGGTATGCGGGGAAGGGTAAAGGGCGCCGTGGCGACGGCCGCCCGGGAGAACATCTCTATGGGCCGGACTATCCGGATGAGGTTGTGATTCCACTCTCCGGAGTTTCCGCCTCCCGCGGGAATTTCCTTCATCTTGATGGGCTCGGTAAGCACCACGTTGCCCGCCCTGTCCAAGGCCTCCGCGAAAAGGCGGTCGTCCTCAGGCGAACGCGGCTCTATGAAGTGGACGTCAAAGGCAATGACCTCCGCGCCGGCGGCCTTCAGGGCGTCCGTGAGCCGCGCGTGGAGGGACCGGGGCCACTTATCCGGGTTGTCCGGGATGCCGAGGTGCTCGGAGGACTCCTTGTCGATGCTGACGACGACGGCATCGGGGGGCGCCGCGCGCGCGCCCCTCAGTGCAAAGAGCATCCCCAACCCGACGTTTTCCTCGAGACCGAGGACGAAATGCAAGGGACTGGCCACGAGGCCCACCAGCCCTACCAGAAGCCCCAAGAGCAGAGCCTTCAGGAGGGGAGACCTTATATGTCCATTCCGGGCCCGCTTGTTGGGCATCTATTCTTGCTGGCTAAAGGTTATACGTTTAGGCGGGGCCGCTCAGCGGCCCCGCCTTCTGCTCAAATCAGTGTCCTGAAATTCGAGCCCCAAGTATCTTAACCAGATACCGCTACTACCACGGCCAATAACCGTACCATCCACCGAACGAATCATACGTCGACCCGTTCATTAAAGCCCCGTGCCTTGGGCCGGCGTTCACGACACGGTACCAGTCGAGAGGAAACTGCCAATTGACCTTTCTGGGGTCCCTGTTGGACTCGAAGACATAAAGGGTGCCCTCGATGAGCTCATTGCCGTCTACAGTTGCGGAGATTGTGTCTCCGCATTCGTTATAAGAGACTTTCACCTTCTTGTCGAATATTATCTTCTGCTCCACCAGTGCACCGGTGTCCTCGGCGCAAGATGCCGGAAAGGTGCCCGTTACTCCTGTTTGTTTGTAAAAGGTGTTGCCCCAGCCAAAAATACGCGTCCCCACATATGGATCACCCGGGCTCCCCGTATCCGCGGAAACGTCGAAGAAAGCGCCGGTCTCCGGACCTATTTTCTTGATTTTGCTGCAGTAATCAAGAATGCCGGAAATATCGGGGTCATCAAAGCAGGCCCAGACGTCGGTTTGAAGCGGTTGGAGGCTGTTTGCGTCATTTGCGTCCGCACCGCTAAACACCCCCGTCAGGTCGCCGGTGCACAGGTCAAAGGTAGCCGTGGTGGGCGTACCCTCCTGGCCACTTTGGACTGTGATCTCTCCTTTGGCCTGTGTTTCGCTGCAGCGGTCGGGTCCCAGGATGGGGTCGGCATAAATTGGGCCGTCCGCGAGTTCCATCTGGGTCATCCTCCGGCCCGCCGGTGAGGTAAGTGCTACAATTCTCGCCTGGTTCGACGGGTCGAGTTTGAGGGAATCCCAGGTAATCACGTCGTCCGTCGAGAACTTCCCGAACCCCGTCGAGGGTTCGTACTCCCGAATCTTGACGGAATTGTCCTTCATGACCAGAGTCATCGCTCCTGCAGGTATCAGGAGATTGACCTGGGAAAGAGTTGCGTCGGCTCGGAATGCCGTTATCCGGTACTCGAATTTGGAGCACTCGACATACTGGCCGGGCTTGGTGTAACAGGCTCGGTCCGCGGCGGAATAATAAACCGGAAAGTGCCCCTCGCCATCCGGGACGACCTCCACCACGCCCCAAAGGTCTCCATTAGCATCGAAGACCTCTACGCACTCGCCGGGATAATTCGCCAGCTCCGTCGCCGTACACTGTCCATCCGGCGAGTCATAGGCACTCGCCTGGGTCCTGCCGAAAAACAGCAGGGCAGCCATCAGCACCATAAACAAAATCCCTATGTCTTTTCCCTTCACCATACTTCCCCCTTCGTAACGTTGGGGTCTGAAACAGACCCACCCACCCTTTTTTTGATGAAACCGTTTGCCCTCAGACTACCTCTGAGGAGATTACACCTGGGTTACAGATACGGACCAGTTAGTTTCATATATGTCAGCGATACTCGAAACAAGCGTATTTCAAGGCCTGTTGTCGCATTGTCATGTCGGCCATCAAAAGCGCGGAGTAATAACGCGTCCCCGTGACGGGGAACCTTGGGGAGCTCCAAGGGACGAAATGCCGATGGTTTATGTCGTGGCGGGTGAGAGAGAAGGCCAGAGTTTTTTCGCCCACGAGAAACCGCGGGCAAAATGGGGATGAGAAGAAAATACCGATCCCCCCATCCCGGGTATCCATTTTCACCCCTCCCCCTGGCGAGTGGAGAAACCGAAAGCGGGATGCCTCTCAACCGAAACTATGCAGTTCTAAGATACTTCGACCAGCGGGTCCACTCGCCCAAAACAACACGTTTTCTCGAAAATCAGCCTCCCCCACATATAAGATGCATGAGGATTTCTATTTTGTCAATAAAAATTTTTGTTAATTCCTGGAGCGCAAAACGAGTTTACTGACAAAATATTGCATGGAATCAATGTGATGCAGCGAAAAACAGGCCCGACGCCGCGGACTTAGAAACAAATGGATGGCCTCTTAGAGGGGTTCAAAAATTACGTTTATAGTTGATATTTTTGAATATTTTTCCTTCAAGCATAAAAACACACATCAAGAATTCTCGTGCCGCACAGTCTGGGTGGGAACTGTCATGCTTTTCAAGAAGGTACTTTCACAGCCCTCAGGAATTGTGCGCTTTGCTCCGGTCTCAACGGGTTGGCGTACATGCCCGAGCCAAGCTCAAAGCCGCCTGGCAGGGGCCACGCGCGCTACGATGCTCAGATACTCAGAAACCCCGGAGCCGTCTTCCGCCCGCCGTCCAGCCGGGTGACCGCCACGGCCCTGGACTGGACGACGAACATCGTCTCACCCGGGTCTCCCTGCTCAAAAACCGTCTCGCCCTTACCGTAGACGGTCCCGAAAAGGTCTTCGCCCTTGTCCATCACAGGTTCTCATAGCGCCTTCCTCCCCCGTGATTGACTCTGGCCTTGACCTTTAAGGCAACTCACCGGCTCGCCTGAGAAAGGCCTCCGTTGCGCCATCCAGGCGAGCGAAGCTCCTGGCCTGTTCGATGGCGATAGAAGCGTACGAGGCCAGGGAATCCAAAACTTTCAGGTCCTCCAGACTGAAAAGCCTCTCCGAGCTGTTGCTCAGGTTTATAACGCCAAACACCTCGTCCCCGCATTTCAGCGGGGCACAGAGGATGGACCGGAGCCGCATCGCCCCGGGCTTGAACCTCGTATCCAGCGACACGTTGTTGACCATTTCGGCGGAGGCGGAGGAAAGCACCGCCCCCGCCAACCCTTCCCCGGCGGTTAGACGCACCTTCTCTCCGGCTTCCGTGCCGAAAGCGGCTTTGATGACGAGGTCCTTCGTGTCCTCCTCGAGCAGCATAATGGAGCCGTTGTCGGCCGAGATGATATTTCTGGCTTTCTCCAGGGTGACGGCACAGGACTCCTCTACGCTTAGGCACATCCTGTCTGCATCGAGCTTGCTCTTCTTCAGCTCTGCCAGCTGCTCATCAAGGCTCCGTATGCGGTGGCTCATGGACTCCAGGACCTTGAAAACCAGTGTGGGGTCCCTGCTTATGGACCTGAAGAGTTTCTTTCTGTCGATGCTGAGCACCCTGGCGCTGCCCGAGGCCGTAACCGTCGCCGACCTTTCCAACTTATCGAAGAGGGCCATCTCACCGAAAATCTCGCCGCTTCCCAGTGTGGCGATGTTCATCTGACCCGTGGGCGTTTTCTTTGTAATCTGGACCTTTCCGGACTGTATGACGTACATCGCATTGCCCTTTTCCCCCTCTTTGCAAATGGCCTCGCCATCCGCGTACATCCTGCCAAGCTCACCTTCCGCCATGGCGCCCCCTTCCCACAAGGATTTTTGCCAAGGCCCCCGCCTGGTCGACGTTGAGCCCGGGGCTCAGGGTCCTGAAAAACACATTCTTGTACCGTTCATTCCCCGTAAACATGTCCCAGAGGATGGAACTCAGATGCTTGGCCTTCTCCGGGCTCTCCTGTTCGGCTCGGACGACATCGAGCATAAGGCTCGTCAGCGTCCCATAGTTCCGGTACAGGTCGGTGGCCATGTACAGGAGCCTCCCGAACCCGTTGTCCGTGATAATGCTTCTGTATACCCGGTGGTAGTCACTGTTGAAATGCTCCTTGCTCACTCCCCGAAAAACGGCCGTCCGCGCCGCCGCCTTGCCCATGATGTAAGCGGCGCCGAGGCCGTCCTTGAAAAGCCGGGTGGAACCGGCGTCGCCGCACAGGACCACCCTGTCGGTGAAGGGCCTCTTCGGAGCCCGGACATTCATCAGGGGAACGCAGCGGCATCCAACCTTGTACGGAATGGTTTCCGGCAGGACGCGCCTGACGACGGGGTGCTCCAGAAAGCGCTCGACGGTCTTGGCATCCATCCCTTTGCCGAGGATGCAAAGGGTCACGTAGGTCCCCTTGGGAATCATGGCCGCAAACTTTATGTTCTTCATCGGAAGAAGAAAGAGCTGGATGGAATCGCCGAAGTATTCCGCCATGACGTCCTCGCTCAACGCGATTTCGGCAATGGCCGTCTTCACCGTCTTCGGGCTCCTGTATCCGAAGCCGAGCGGCTCGAACATTTCCGCCGACCGGCTGTTGACACCGAAGGCCCCGACCACGAGGTCGGCATCGAGGACCTCGCGGTCTTTGGAGAAAAGCACCGGCCGTCCTTCCCTCAGTTCCACCCTGTCGACCTTCAGGGGACGGTGCTCGGCTCCGTCCCTGACGGCTTCCATGAGGAGAAACCTGTCGAAGCTTTCCTTCCCCCGGCCGATGATGCCCTTGGGTCCGCCCCCCCTATAAACGGTCGCTATGGTTTTCTCCAGTGCCGGCGTGGCGATGTGGACACTGCCCTTTTCCGTGTGGAGACGATAGGAATTGATGCCCTTCCGGACGACCGAATCCGGCAGGTTGATGCCTTCAATAGCCAGAGTCTGCACGAGGAGCTCGGAAATGATGCCGCCGCAGTGGTTGCATCCGATGGGGCCGTCTCGGGTGAAATCCTTGGGTTCGAAGATGGTGACGCTGATTTGCTTGTCGAGCATCTTTGCCATCTTGAGAGCGAAGATGCTGAAGAAGGAACCGGTGGGCCCACCTCCGATAACGGCGATTCGCGAGCCATCCTCTAATACGTACGGGTCAGCGTCCATGACCACGGCTCTCCGGGATTCCCCCGATTAAATTCCGGGGCGTGCATTCGTGTTGCCGACAACCCCTACGAGAATTATACCTCAATTCTCTGGAATCAGGGTAAAAAGCGGCTGACACCTAACGAGAGAGACAATGACATCTAAAAAAGATGCAGCTTGTGGGATATCCATAACCCTTAGCGTCTGCTGGCAAGCCTCTCCAAGATGTGGGAAGAATATCAGCATTAAAGTTACAGGAAGGTTACAGGTCCGCCGGAAAAGGCAAGCCAGGGGGTTTTCCCTCGCAGAAATCTCCCTGCAAAAAAGGGAAAAGTAAGCCGCACTGCTCAAAGGCCGGGGTCTCGTCGCTGCTTGGCTTGAAGATATAGGACGTTTTCCTCACCGCACTTGCCCTCGAGCGGCCTCGTGCGAACGCAGCGGCGCAAGGAACCGGGACTCGCCCGCCCTGCCGCAAAGGCCTATATCCTTGACAAAATTCGCTTTTCCGTTTATTTTTTGAATGCGTAGGGCTTTAGGGGTTGCCAAAGCAGTAGCTGTTCGTTGTATCTCACGCGGGTGAGCACGTGCCCGGTTTCCCCACCCGCCCGAGAAAGCGCCAAGGGAGCACGAGGTCCCGGAAATAATGACCGAAGAATGAGCCGTGCCTCCACAGTCAAGATAACCCGGCCAAGCCTCTCGGGAATTCTCCTGAGGAAGAGGCTCTTTCAGCAGATTGACCGCGCAAGACGCCGCCCGGTCATCTGGGTGTCGGGCCCTCCCGGCTCCGGGAAAACGACCCTGGTCAGCAGCTACCTCGACGACCGGCGGCTGCCCTGCCTCTGGTACCAGGTGGACGGCGGCGACGCCGATGCCGCAACCTTTTTCTATTACCTGGGGCTTGCCGGAAAGAAAGCGGCTCCCCGCAGGCGAAAACTCCTTCCCCTTTTCACCCCCGAATACTGGCAGGGCATGGCCACGTTTTCGAAAAGATATTTTGAAGACCTCTTCGGAAGGTTGCCCGTTCCGTCCGCCGTCGTGTTCGACAATTGCCAGGAAGCGCCCGAAGGCTCGTCTTTCTACGACGTGATGAGAAACGCCATGACCGAAATTCCCGAGGAAATAAACGTCTTTTTCCTGAGCAGGAGAGCCGCCCCGGCGGCTTTCGCGCGCCTGAAAGCCGGCATGAGAATGGAGCGTATCGGCTGGAAGGACCTCAAACTGACCGAAAAGGAGTCCGGAGCCATCGTGAAGCTCCTCACACGGGAAACCCCTTCTGTAGAGGCGGTCAAACACTTTAGCGAGAAGACCCAGGGATGGGCCGCGGGCCTCGTGCTCATGGCCGAAAATGTTCGCTTCGGGGGCGCGGGGCCTCAGTCGTTCGCGGATAGTGCTCCGGAAGAGGTCTTTGATTATTTTGCCAGTGAAATCTTCGGCAAGAGCGACCCGGAAACGAAAGACTTCTTGCTTGCAAGCGCGTTTCTTCCCAGCATGACCGGGCGGATGGCGCAGAGACAGACGGGCCTTGCATCCGCCTGGCGGATTCTGGAGAGGTTGAGCGCGGAGCATTTCTTCACGGAGAAACGCTCTGAAAATGCTCCCGTGTATCAGTACCATCCTTTGTTCAGGGAATTTCTGCTCGAAAAAGCAAGGGACACATGGAAGAGGGCCAAATGCTCCGCGCTCGCCAGAGAAGCAGCGGTCGTACTCGAAGAGGCGGGAAACGTGGAAGATTCCGCCAGGCTTTTTCTTGACGCCGAAGACTGGGAAGGGCTTTCCCGGCTCATCGCAAGCCAGGCGGAGACACTCATCATGCAGGGTCGGAGCCGGCTCCTCGAACAGTGGCTGGCCGCCCTTCCGGAAAAGGTCATGGCTCAATCCCCATGGCTTCAATACTGGATGGGTGCTAGCCTTCTGCATCTGAGCCCGCCGGAGAGCGAGCTTTACTTCCAGCGCGCCCACGGGCTTTTCACGACCCTCGGCCACGCGGAGGGAGAATATCTTTCCTGGTCGGGAGTCGTGGATGCAATCTCTTACAGCCTCAGCAACCTCCGGCGCCTCGACCCCTGGGTCTCAAGGCTCGATGGGCTCATCCGCCGTCACAGGGGATTTCCTTCGCCCGCCATCGAGACGCGGGTGGCGGCAAGCATGTTCTGCGCCCTCGTTGTGCGTCATCCCAACCATCGGCAGCTTACCTTTTGGCAGGAGAAGGCCGTTACGCTGGTGGAGAAAAGCCCGGATGTAAATCTCAAAACAGTCACACTCTTTTACAACGCTTGGCACGTGCTGAACACCGGCGACCTCGCCAAGGCGGCGCTTCTCATCGAAAAGTTGAAGCAGACCGCCGCGTCTCGGAATGTCTCGCCTTTCACCCTCATCGCGGTGAAAGTGGCAGAGGCCATCCTCCATCTCTTTCGCGGCAACCATGCCCGGTGCCTTGAAGCCGTAAACGAAGGGCTCGACCTTTCAGCCCGGAGCGGCGTTCCTTTCCTTGTTTTCCAGATCTTGGGCCATGCCGTCTGGAGTTGCCTGCATGCCGGCGACCACACCGCCGCAAAAAAATATCTCGGGGAAATGGAGCCTTCCCTGAGATGCGCCACGTCCCTTGACGCGGGACTCTACCACGCGATAAGCGCGTTCTTTCTTATGGAGACCGGTGGCGATCTTCGGGTCGCAGCGGAACACCTGGAACTGTGCCGGGGCATGGTGAATTCCACGGGGATGGCAAAGATCGACGTAATGTTCCCCATGTTCCGGGTGCAACTCGACTATGACATCGGCCTCCTCGACGAGGCACGGAGACACATCGAGGAAGGAAAGCGCAAGGAGACGCGGCTCAGGAGCCCGCTCTTTTCCTTCACGTACCTTATTGCCGAGGCACAGGTTGCTTTTACCATGGAGCGCAAGCAGGAGGCCCTCGCCCTTCTCGGCGAGGCCATGGCACTGGGCCGGAGGCACGGCTATTTCGTCACCTGCCTCTGGCGTCCGAGAATCATGGCCCGCCTCTGCGAAAAGGCTCTTGAGGCCCGTATCGAGGTCGATTATGTCCGGGACCTCATCAGGAAGCGCAATCTCCTGCCCGGCGCCCAGGGGGTCACCATAGAGAACTGGCCGTGGCGGTTCGAGATATATATGCTCGGGAGGTTCGGGGTCGTAAGAGACGGAAAGCCCTTGGCATTTACGGGAAAGAGCCGCCAGAGGCCGCTTTCCCTGCTTAAGGCACTCATCGCCCTCGGCGGAAGGGAGGTCAGCGAAGAGCGCCTCACTGATGCCCTTTGGCCCGAATCCCTGGGAGACACGGCACACCAGTCCTTCGCCACCACCCTTTTCCGGCTGCGCAAATTACTGGGCAGCGATGACGCAATTCAGCTTCGGGAAGGGAGGCTGACCCTGGACCCGAGATACTGCCGTGTGGACATCTGGGCATTCGAACGCCTCCTGGGGCAGGCCGAAGGATTGTGGAAAAAGGGCGAGGCGGCGAGCGCTGTACAGCTCATGGAAAGAGCCTCGAGAATGTACCAGGGACCTTTCCTGAAGGAAGAGGCCGGCAAGCCCTGGACCGCGGCCACGCGCGAGCGACTCTTGAGCAAATTCCTGAGAGGCCTGAGCACGCTGGGGTCTTACTGGCAGGAAAACGGGCACTGGGAAAAAGCCCTGCAATGCTATCAGCAAGGGTTGGAAGTGGACGAACTGGCGGAGGAGCTTTATCAACATCTTATGTCCTGCTACCAGAAACTGGGACGAAGGGCCGAGGCGCTGGCGGTGTACGAGCGATGTAAGAGGATTCTCTCCTGCACCTTCGGCCTGCCTCCCTCAGAGAGGACGGAGGAGATTTACCGCTCCCTTCGCTCCGGGTGAACAGCCGCCCAACGCTCTTCCGTGTAACCTCCCTGTAATCCTCGGCGTGATAGATTTTTACCATTATTATGGTCGTCGTCATTCTGCAATAGATGGAAATTGCCGGCATCTCCCGATGGGTTGACAAGAGAGCGAGCATGAGAGCCTTCTTTTGAAGTAGCAACGCCTCGGGCGAGGAGGGCAGGGGTCATGAACGACATCAATCAAAGGAGTATCTCATGAAAAATTACATACTCCGTATTTATCGAGATGCAGAGAAAACGTCCGGTCAATTAGTAGGAACCCTGGAAGATGTGGACGGAAAAGGCAAGAAAAAGGCTTTTACCAGCATAGATGAGCTTTGGGATATTTTGAAGGCTACCCGGAGACCACCGCCGGGGAGGAGGCCTGGAGAAAAGAAGAAACTTTCTCCAAAGCAAGGATAGAGCAAAAATCCTGTATTACGCTCATTAGATCGTGATATTTAAGCAGTTTCTTGCGGTACGTGTAATTCGTAATCTGATGGTCCGTGATGAGGGCAAGGCTGACCGCTCCCCTGGCACAGCCGAGTAGCCTATTTCGTCTCACGCCAAAATAAAGTTATTATTTTACAAGTCCTTAAGAGGCCAATCCGTGGGTTCGATTCCCACCGCCTCCACCATGTAACTATCGGCTTTTTCTATGTTTTTTCTCTTTAAGCCCAGGCAATTGGTTGCTCGGCTCTCTGCTTGCTCTCTGATGCGTGACGCTAAAGCCCCTTCAACTCGAAACGGACCCCCACGCCTATGCTTGGCCGGGTGGCGGCCTCCACTCTTGCGATTCGCGCCCTCACGTCTAGAGCGGAATTATCAGGGTCTATGAGAAGCCTCAGCTCGTCATCCTCGCTCATTCTGTTTTTCAAGAACAAATAGGCACCCCGCGTGCTGATGTCCTTGATGGTGGTGTCTTCGGCAAATACCCTGCCGTCTGTGTTTACCCCCTTGACCTGAACCGGAAGGCGGAGGTGGAGGCGGCCGCAAAGCCTTCGGTCGCAAGGGGCATACTCCCAGAGAAAGCTCAGCAGGTGCTCGGGCGCCTGAAAAAGCCGCCTCCGCTTTCCTTGCACGTCTTCGACGACGCCCACCAGCCTTCCGATCTCAGCATCCCGGTTATATATTTTGACGATATAGTTATCCTTTTCATCCAGGTTCATTCGCGCACCTTTTTAAACGGGGGATAGTTACAGGAAGGTCGCAGGAAGAGACATACATGGAACAGTGGAGAGGGATTCCGGCAATTAGAGCAGCGTTTATGGTCTTGGTCCCTCTTTTTACCATGTGAGACCTTCGCTATTCCCTATATTCCAAGACTTATAACCGCCGCGGACCCGCACAAAGCCTGACGCCTTTCCTCGATGAACAGTGGCCCTGCCTCCCTGTAAGGGTTCGGCTGTTTCTGCTTCTCCTGGATGACGATGGAGCCACCTCCAATCCGGGTCATGGCCTCATCGCTGTTGTCGCCCACGTTGCTGTTCGCGTACACTGTTTCGACGCCGCAGACGTTCTCCTCCTAAATGTGTCTGAAGCAGATTCTGCACCGGGTTCTTCTTTTTCACGAATCTTCCTTTACAACCTTCTCGGCACGTCTCTGGAATGCGCCCCGGTTAGGTTCCGGGATGTCCTGATGAGTGCGTTGTTCACGATCTTTCGTATATCGGCGAGCCTGAAAGGTTTTTCGATGAAAGCCCATGCGCCCTCCCGTATTTGCCCTTTCATGGCTTCGGTCAAGTGGCTTGCGGTCATTACGGCAATCCTGGTTTCGGGGGAAATGGCCCTCATCTTCTCCATGACCATGAGGCCGCTCATGTCCGGGAGCCCGACATCCAGAAAACAGAGGTCGAAGGAATGGGCCTCGAGGGCCTCCAAAGCCTCTCTGCCGGTGTGGGCGGCCACCACCTCGACGGAAGGATCTGTCGAGGGAAGAACCCTTGCCATCAAGCGGAGCAGAAGTGGCTGGTCATCGACCACCAGGATGTTTATGGCTGGTTTGTCATTCTTCATCTTATCCTCCTGCCGGGGCGATCGGAGGAGGCTGGCCCTGAAGAGACCGGCTGCTCCTCTTCTTCTTCTTTCTGTCCCTATCTCTTCTCTCTGTCAGATACTGCCCATCTTGAGAGTTCAGAATCTTCCAAAGTTCGTCGTAGTCGGTGAAGGCCCTCTTCTTTTCCTTCGGGAGCTTCCACCACGCCCAGGAGGCCACCTTTTTCCTTGCGGTATATGCGTACTATGTAGCTCTGCACACAACCTCCCTTACTCTGACGACCGGGCCCTTACGGCTGGGTCCGCGAGGTCCGGAAACACCTTCCAGCCGGATGCCATCGCCCTTAAAAACACCGGTAAAATTATGCTTTCACTCTACCAGGAAGGAGGTCTCAGATAGGTCACACGAAAAAATAGCGCTAATTCAGTGTCTTACGCGGAGGAAGCGAAATATCTGCTTCTTGGCGGGGACTCGTGCTTCGTCTATTCTCCGGAAGGGGGCAACCTGTAGCTCAAGCTCTTATTTCCCTGTATATGGCCTCGGTGCGTGAAGACGGCCCCACTCCGAAGGTGCGATGAAGTGCCTGTCGGCACTGTTCGTACGTGGAGAGGGCTTCAGCCTTTGAGGCCGAGCTCCCCATAGGAAATCATGAGGCGCTGGTAGAGCTCCTCGGCCAGGTCGTCCACCCGGAGCCCCCTTTGGTAGCACTCCACCGCCTTTTTCCACTGCCCGGCCTTCTCCCGGAAAAGCCCGAGGTCCAGCACGCTCTGCAAGAACCTGCGTCTCAGGCGCTCCCTGAGGAAGATGGTCCAGTCCTCGTCCTCACCTGCCAGGAACGCTCCCCGGTAAAGAGCGAGGGCTCGCTCCACGCTTTCCACCGTCTCTTCCGAGACGCCGCGGGCCTCGGCCTCTGACATCGCGCGCTCGAAGGCCCATGCGTCCACCCAGCAGCGCCTCGCATCCAGGCTCAGGCGGCCGCCGGTGAACTCTATGGCCTCGTCGCTGCCCAGAAGCCTTCTCAGGCGAGAAAGGGTGGTCGTAAAATTCGAATGGGCGGCATCCCCATCGGCCTCCGGCCAGAGGATGTCGCTTATTCTTTCCTCGTGCACGCCACGCCCTCCGAGGGCCAAGAGCGCTTTGAGCATCTCCACGGGCTTCCGCTGGGCCTTGCCGACGAAATGGAGAGGCGAATCGTCTCTGAGAACGGAAATGCGTCCCAGGGTGTAAATGTTCAAGGGCCAAGGCCATTCCTCGATATGGACGGGTGCCGTTTCAGGAATGAGCCGTGCCTTCGTGACCAGCGCTTTCACATACTCGGTTTCGATGCCGGCTTCCAGGGCTTTTATGCAGAGCTCTGCCATCATTTTCTCTCGCCAGATATAGGACCGGAAATACCCTCGCCCCTTGCCCAGTTCGAGCGCCTCGCGAAGACAGGCGTAGCCGGCGCCCGCATCATCTACGCCGAAGGCGAAATACCCCATGGCAAGCAGGAGCGCAAACCTGTGCGACATGCTTGGTTTGCCAAACCGCCGAAGGTGTTCACCGACCTCGTCAATCAAGAGCTGCGCCCCGGCGGAGTCGCCAAGCTCGAAGGCGACATGGGCGCCCAGCAACAGCGAGAACATGATATTTCCCGCATACCCCGCTCTCCTTGAAAGGGCTATACTCTGCTCTGAATAATCACGGGCAATGTGAAGCTTTCCCGATTCGAGGGCCTCGAAGGCCTTCAGGAACAGATAGAACGCCTTGCAGAAGGGCTGCGCAAATGAGGGGCTCTTCTCCATGAGCGTGAGATAATGGCGCAAACGAGTGACATCGTTGTGATTCAGACAACTCCATGCGGCCTGTCCCGCCATGAGCGAATCGAGCACGTGAACACCTGCATTTCGAGAAAGTTCAAGTGCTTTGTCTACAAGCAAGAGACATTGCTCATGGCGGTGAGTAAAAGACTTTTGATGGATTTCGGCCAGCCGGTATATGAGTGAGGCCGGGGGTGTCATGTCTTTATGCTTTACAACGCCTCGGAATGAATTCAGTGCGGCTTCGGCCTCGTCGAAATATCCCCTGTCCTGAAGGTAAAGCGCATGGTTAAAAAGCAGCCTCACTTTGAGGTCAATGTCATGCGAATGGTGAATGACCTTCAATGCCTCGGCCTGCCAACGCTCGAAATCGGGGTGGTCGGGCATCCTCAGCGCCAGGGCCGTGTACATGGCGGCCGTCACACGGTCCTTTAACTCTTCAGGTAAAACTTCTCCAAAGCGCTCCGTTAGGGCGCCATAGCGGGGAATCCACGCATCCAGTCCGCTGTGGTCTTCCGACCTGAAGATAATCGCCTCAATCACGCCCGACCACGAGAGGAATGCCCCCGCAGCATCGCCGTTCTCCAAAAAACCGTGGAAGGCCTGTTCAAAAAGTATTGTGCTTGCGGCCGGGTCGCGGGGGAATATGGCGGCGCCCGCGAAAAACCGGAGCCAAGGGTTGCCCTCCACCATTTCCCGGGGGAGCGCCCGCAGCCATCCGTCCAGTACGCCGAAGCGTCCCTGGGCAAGCAACGATTGCGCTTCCCCCATGACCAGCCCCGCCAGTTCCTCCCACTGCGCCGTCTTCGTAAACAACTGCGCCGCTTCTTCCAGCCAGCCCTTCTCGGCAAGTACGAACGCGGTGTGTTTTTGTATCTCCGCAACCTCTTCCCGGTTCAAATTTCCCCCGGCTTTCTCCTGCAGGAATTCCCGGAAAAGCGGATGATACCGGTACATGGCGACCGGAGGTCCCTGCCTCGTCGTGAAAAAGTTGTCCCGGCTCAAAGCGGAAAGGATTCTTCCCGCCTGTTCGGTACCTGAAACCGCAGCCGCCATGTTAGCCGTCATCTGCGGCATGAATGATGTTTTCATCAGAAAGGCACGGGCCTCTTCGTCCGTCTTCCTGAACACCTCTCCCGCAAAATAATCAAACACCTCCTCGGTATCTCTCTCCCTGAGCGAAGCGTCCTCATAACTGCCTGTTGCTCCCCCCTCCAGAAGAAGGACAAGCCCCGCAGCCCATCCGTCCGTTCTCTCATGAAGGCCCCTGGCTTCCTTTGCATCATAACCCCTCAGGTTTGCAATTCTTTCCGCCTCCCCGGCTGTCATCCTCATGTCCTCCCACTCCAGCTGCGCCAACATGCCGTTGGTCATCATCCGCGCAAACGGCACCGGCGGACGAGTTCGGCTGATGAACACAGCCGTCTTATGCTCCGGCATGTAGGTCAGTCCCTCAAGGATGGCGTCATGAAGCTGAGCCCCGTGGGATACTTCCTGATAATTGTCGAATACGACCACGGAAGGGTCCTTCAGCCTGCTGAACGTCTCGGCAAAAAAATGCCGGGAAAATGCGGGCATCCCGCCCCCCAAGTATTCGGGCGTAAGAACCGGCATGGGCTTGCGCCTCCTCCGGTTGGACCGTGTTGCCGCAAGCCCCATATAGTAGAAAAAGGTGGCCGGGTCAGAATCCCCCTCGTCCATTTGATACCAGAGGCAGGGCAGTTTGCGGGAATCGACATAGCTGCTTACAAGGGTGGTCTTGCCCGACCCCGCAGGCCCTGATACCCAGACCACGGGGTGTTGGCGCCCGGCGTCAAGCTGGCGGAAAAGCCGCTTTCGCTCCAGTATCCCGCTGAGTGTTGGACGGCTTATCTTGGCAAGTGACCCCCCCAGAGTCTACCCCCCAAAAAATCTCTCGAAAAGAGATTGTAGGGTATTATGCTACCTTATGTGGCAAAGGTCAACAGTTTTTACATAAATTTTATATA
>JARRLN010000005.1:43924-59135 GCA_037386965.1 Nitrospirota bacterium | reverse complement strand
GTTTCCAAATCGATAAAGAAATCATAGTCTCCCGACGCGATGCGGTTTGTTCCTTCGGCCAATTCCTGTATGGGAACCGTAATTTCCTTGGAAAGATAAAAACCAAACCAGACGGATGAAAAGATGATGAGCAATGTCACAATGGAGAGGGTGATCATGTGGCTGATCTTGATGGGTTGTTTAAGCATTTTGAGCTGGCGATACTCTTGGAGACCTCTTGAAATGGCATGAAGCCGGTTTACAAAATCATTCTGGCTTTGCTGATCATTATCCCGGCCGCATTGCTGGGCGGCCTGATGTACCTGTATAGTCTGCAGCCGCAATATTCGGGTCGGTTGGCCCTGGCCGGCCTCAAGCTCTACCTGGCGCGCAACTCCTTCATGAGCCTTGGCGCGGGCACGGGGCTGCTTCCCGGCACGCCGGGAAATCCCAGCCTGCGGGCCTTCATGGGCATCGTCTTCGAACCCAGCATCGGCGACCGGGACGCCTGCATGGAATGCGGCGCCTGCCAGAGGAACTGCCCCTCTCAGGCCGTCACCGTAAACGCCGGGGTAGGATGCGCCTCGGCAGTGCTCAAGGGGTTCTTCAGGCGGACCGAGCCCTCCTGTGACTGCTCCTCCTCCGGTTCGTCCTCCTGCTGCGGCTGAAGAGCCGCCCATCGAGATTCCCGCCGGAAGGCGTTCAGGGGGACGGGGCCTTCGGCTCGCTCAGAAGACCGATGGCCTGCACCACCTTGCCCAGGTCTACCCGCGTGTTCAGGCAGGGGCCGAAGGGCCGCTCGTTGGGGATGCCCAGGACCGGCAGGGGAAAGGTGTCGGCTATGCCGCTGGTGAGGTCCCGCTCGCAGGCCACGGCCACGATGGCGTCCGGGCGGACGTCCTCGACGATGCGCCTTGCCAGGTTCCCCCCGGTGGCCACGAAGAGCTCCAGGCCGTTCTGGTCGGCTATCTGGATGAGGTCCTTCATCTCGCATTTCCCGCATCCCTGACAGTTGCGCACGTTGTGGGTCAGGCGAATCTTGCAGGTATCCACCTGAAGGCAGTGGGGCAGAAGGAGGAGGAGCCTCGCCGCGGGGCGCCGCCCTCTCATCACCAGCCTGTTGTTGAGCCGGACGACCAGCCGCTGCAGGCCCTCCTTCCTCCGCGGGACGAAGGAGCCCGCCATCATGAAAAGCGGGTAGATAACCTTCAGGAGCACGCCTCTCTGCCAGGTCGCCGCCTTCATCTCATGACCATCCCTTTCTCCACCGTCCTGCCCCGGAGGAACTCCCGCGAGGCCATCGCCCGCTTCCCCCCGGCCTGAAGCTCGTCAATGGAGATAATGCCATCTCCCGTGCCCACGAAGATATAGCCGTCGGAGACGTCTTTCACCACCCCGGGCTCACCCTCGCCCTGGAAGACGCTCACCCTGAGTATCTTCACCCTGAGTCCGTCGAGGTCGCCGAAAGCCCCCGGCCAGGGCTGCATGCCCCGGACGAGGTCATGGATTTCCAGGGCGCTCTTCTTCCAGTTTATCCTGCCGTCCTCTTTCTTGAAAGGGGGGGCGTAGGTCGCGGGCCCCTCCTGGGGGCGGGGCGTGATGCTGCCCTCGCGGAGGCCCCGGAGCGTATCCACCAGGAGCGGACCGCCGGCCTCGGCCATCCTGCGCGACAGGCTCCCGGCGGTGTCCTCCTCGGCGATGGGGATGGCCTTCTGAAGGAGGATGGGCCCCTCGTCGAGGCGCTCGGTGATGACCATGGTCGTCAGGCCGGTCTCCTTCTCCCCGTTGATGACGGCCCAGGCGATGGGCGCCGCCCCGCGGTAGCGGGGAAGGAGAGAGCCATGCAGGTTGACGGGAGCGATTGAGGGGGCATCGAGGACCCCGGGGGTGAGTATCCTGCCGTAGGCGACCACGACGATGAACTCGGGGCGAAGGGAGCGGAGCTCGTCCAGGAAACCCTGGTCCTTCATGCTCACGGGCTCCAGGACCCGGATTCCCATGTCCAGGGCTTTTTCCTTGACCCTGGAGGGCTCGGGCCCTCCGCCCCTGCTTCTGCGCCTGTCGGGGCGCGTGACGACGGCCACCACTTCCTCGCCCGCCTCCGCAAGACTCTTCAGTGAAGGGACGGCAAACTCGGGAGAGCCGAAAAAAACCAGGGACATTCCGGACTAACCGGCTTTGGCCGGGCTCTTCTTGATGCGTTTCCGGTAGAATTCCCTCTTCAGGGCGCTCGCCCTGTCCAGGATGAGGCGCCCCTCCAGGTGGTCTATCTCATGCTGAAGGGCAATGGCCAGAAGCCCCGTCGCATCGACCGCCGCCTCCCGTCCCTGCCGGTCCAGGTACCGTACGGTTACCTCGCCGGCGCGCTTGATGTTCGCGGTAAACCCCGGAAGGCTCAGGCAGCCCTCTTCGTACTCCACCTCCCCCTCGGCGCGCACAATCTCGGGGTTGACGAGGACCATGAGAGGGTGCTCCCCATCCAGGTCGCTCCTGACCTCCACGACGATAACCCGCTTTGAGACCCCCACCTGGGGAGCAGCCAGCCCGACGCCGGAGGCGGCGTACATGGTCTGCACCATGTCGTCTATCAGGCGCTCCGTCTCCTCGTCCATCCGCTGGACGGCGTGCGCCCTTTGCCTCAGGACGTCATCGGGGTACTTTCTGACCTCTCGCACTGCCATACTCTTATTATACAAGCTTTATTCCGCCTTTTTCTTTCGCACGAAGTAGTACTTGGGATTCCTGTCGAAGCGTCCCCCGTCGCCGAGGAAATACTTTCCCGACCGGGTGTCGTGGCGCACGACGCCCTCCTCGTATCCGTCCGCGCCGGAGTTCAGGGCAGCCTCGATGTCCCAGTTGAACGCCAGGGACAGGGCGTCCATGTAAGCCTCGCCGAGCTTCTTTCCGCTGCGGTCGAAGACGAAAGCGGCGCCGCAGCCACAGAAGCCTCCCTCGACGGTGTCTCCGAAGGGGGTTTCCACTTCGAGCGGCCCTCCGAGGGCGGTATGGCAGAAGGGGCAGCGGAGGACGACGTCCCTGTCATAGACGTTCGCGCCCCCGCCTTTATATTTTTTTCTGGCCATGCGGCTCCATTCGCTTTTTCTCCTATTCTGAACCCTGGGTGAGGAGGATGTCCAGGCTCGGGAGCTCAGGTCGTGTAGGCGGCGTTTATCTTTACGTACTCCTCGGTGAGGTCCGAGGTAAGAACACAGGCCGAGCCCCGGCCCACACCGAGAGAGATAAGGATGCGGACTTCGTTGCCGCCGAGCTCGGCGCGCGCCTCCTCGGTCAACCCGGTGGCGACCCCACGGCGGATGGCCGTCACCCGGCCCAGGGAGACGTCGATGAGCTCCTCCTTCACCCTGGAGCCCGAAGCGCCCAGGGCCGCCATGATACGGCCGGGGTTGGGGTCCGCGCCGTAAACGGCGGTCTTGACCAGAAGGGAATTGGCCACCGCCTTGGCGGCCCGGAGCGCCTCGGCGTCGGATTTTGCACCCCGCACATCCACCTCGATGAGCTTGGTCGCCCCTTCCGCGTCCAGGACGACCATGCGCGCCAGGTCCGCCGCGAGATCCGAAAGGGCGGAGACAAATGTCTTGTAATGGCGCGAGCCCGTGGTTATCTCCTTGTTGCCCGCCATGCCGTTTGCGAGGATGAGCGCCGTGTCGTTCGTGGAGCAGTCGCCGTCCACCGTTATCCTGTTGAAGGACTGCTCCACCGCCTCGCGGAAGGCCGCCTTCAACGCTTGGCCCTCGACCGCCAGGTCCGTCATGAAGAAAGCGAGCATGGTGGCCATGTGGGGCTCTATCATGCCCGCGCCCTTGGCCACGGCGCTCAGCGTGGCCTCGCGGGCCCCCACCTTCACCGTGCGGTGGGCGACCTTCGGCACCGTGTCGGTGGTCATGATGGCCCGGGCCACCTCCATGAGGCCCACAGAGCCGAGGTCCCGGGCCAGGGCCTCGATGCCCCGGCGCACCCGGGCCATGGGAAGGGAAACGCCGATAACCCCCGTGGAGCAAACGTAGACCTCGCGCGCAGGAAGAGAAAGCGATTCGGCGGCCAGCGAAGCCATCTCCCGGGCGTCCCCCACGCCCTGGGCCCCGGTGCAGGCATTGGCGTTTCCGCTGTTTACGAGCACGGCGCGCCCCCGCCCCCTGCGAACGCGCTCCCTGTTGAGGGTCACGGTGGGGGACTTTACCCTGTTCGTGGTGAAGGCCCCGGCGGCCAGGGCGGGCGCCTCCGAGTAGATAAGGGCCATGTCGTTTCTGCCGGGCCCCTTGATGGACGCCCCGGCCGCGGCATAGCGGAACCCTCGGGGGCTCACGGGGCGAGCCCCGCAGACTCCAGGGCCGTCTCCTCCCCGAAGCCCATCATGAGGTTCATGCACTGTACGGCCTGCCCGGAGGCCCCTTTCACGAGGTTGTCCAGGGCGGTAACGACGACCACCCTCCGGGTCCGCTTATCCAGGGCAAACCCGATGTGGCAGGCGTTCGACCCCCGGACCGCCTTTATGTTCGGGAAGGCGCCCTTCCCCAGGACCCGGACGAAGGGCTCGCCCCGGTAGCGCTCGGCGTAGAGTGCGCGGATGCGTTCTTCGTCGGGCTCTCCCCGGAGCCGTCCGTACAGGGTGCTCAGAATCCCGCGGTCGACGGGCAGAAGATGGGGGGTAAAGGAGACCCTGACCTGCTCTCCCGCCAGAAGGGAGAGCTCCTGCTCTATCTCCGGGGTATGCCGGTGGCCGGCCACCGCATAGGCCTTGAACCCCCCGCCCACTTCGGAGAAGGACAGAGAGAGGTCGCCCTTTCGGCCGGCCCCGCTCGTGCCGCTCTTGGAGTCGATGACCAGGGAGTCCGGCTCGACGACGCCCCCTTCGAGCAAGGGAAGAAGGCCCAGGAGAGCCCCGGTGGGATAGCAGCCGGGGTTGGCCACCAGGGAGGCCTTGCGGATGTCCTCGCGGTACCGCTCGGGAAGCCCGTAGACGGCCTGCTTCAGGGTTTCGGGGAAGCGATGGGGCGTCTTATACCACTCTTCGTAGACGGCCGGGTCCTTCAAGCGGAAGTCAGCCGACAGGTCCACGACCTTCTTGCCGTTGTCGAAAAAATACCGGACCGCCTCCTGCGAGGCCGCATGCGGCAGGGCCATGAAGAAAAAATCGGCCCTCTTGAGGAGCTTCTCTTTCTCCAGGCGTTCGTAACGCAGGCGGGCGTAAGCGCCCAGGTGGGGGAAAAGGTCGGCCGGGGACCGGCCGGCCGAGCGCTCCGAGGTGACGGCGCGGACCTCCACCCCGGGATGGCGAAGCAGGATGCGAAGCAGCTCGGAGCCGGCGTAGCCGCTCCCGCCGCATATGGCTACTTTGAGCATGGGCCCCTCGGCGGTGGGTCAGGGAGGGTTATCTCTTGGAGAACTGGAACCGCGCCCGCGCGCCCTTCTGGCCGTACTTCTTCCGCTCCTTCTCGCGAGGGTCTCTCGTCAGGAACCCCTCTTTCTTCAGGCGGGGCCTGAGGTCGCTGTCCACGTGGGTAAGGGCCCGCGAAATGCCGTGCCTCAGGGCGCCGGCCTGGCCGGTGAGCCCGCCGCCGCTGACCTTGGCCGCAACGTCGTACTTGCCGACGGTGCCGGTCAGCTCCAGGGGCTGCCGGATCATCATCCGGAGGGTTTCCCGCGGGAAATACTCGTCCAGGGGCTTCGTGTTGACGAAGATATCGCCCCGGCCCGGGCTCATGGATACCCTGGCTACCGACGTCTTCCGCCGGCCGGTGGCGCTGTAATTGATTTCAGCCATTCCTTCTCCTTAGCTATAACTGAATCGGTTCGGGCTTCTGGGCCCTGTGGGGATGCTCCGGACCCCTGTAGACCTTCAGCTTGCGGAACATGGCCCGTCCCAGCCTGTTCTTGGGAAGCATGCCCCAGACAGCCTGCCGGATGACGTCCTCGGGCTTCTTCTGGAGCTTTTCCCTGAGCGAGGCCGACCTGATGCCGCCGGGGTATCCGGTGTGCCAGTAATATATCTTGTCGTTGACCTTGTTCCCCGTGAGCTTTATCTTCTCGGCATTGACGACCACGACGAAATCGCCCGTGTCCACGTGAGGCGTGTAGGTGGGCTTGCTCTTCCCCCGCAGATGGAGGGCAATCCGCGAGGCAAGCCTCCCGAGCACCTTGTCCTCTGCGTCCACGACGTACCACTTCCGGTCCGCCTCATGCTTCTTCACAAACTGGGTCTTCATCTCTCCCCTTCCGAACTCGAATGAAAAGGCTTCAATTCAAGAAGTGTATAGATTAATGGAAAAAGGGCGAGCTTGTCAACAGGAGGACCGGGCCGCCGCAGTGGGCAGCGCCCGCTTAAAGGGCGCCGAGCTCCCTTCGGAAGTGCCCCGCCGTCTCGTCGTCAAAGACGCAGAACTCCACCACCTCGAGGCTGCTCGAGGGGTTTTCGGAGAGGTACTGCCGGCACTCCCGCACCAGGATGGCCGAGCATCTGTCCTTGGGAAACCCGAATATCCCGGAGCTTATGGCCGGCATGGAGATGCTCCGGAGCCCCTTTTCCTCGGCGCGCTCGAGGCTGCTCCGCACCGCGCTTCCGAGCTTGTTGTCCTCGTCCCCTTCCCCCATGCGGGGACCCACGGCGTGGATGACGTACCGGGCCGCGAGCTTTCCGCCGGTGGTGACCACGGCGCTGCCCACGGGGGTGTAACCTATCTTGTCGCTTTCTTCCTGGATGACGTAGCCGCCCCGCCTGACGATGGCCCCGGCCACGCCCCCTCCGTGCTGCAGGCGGCTGTTGGCCGCGTTGACCACCGCGTCCACCTCCCGGGCGGTGATGTCGCCCTTGACGAGCCTGAGTGTCTTTTCCCCCACTTTCTTCTCGACCAGCACCTCCATGCGAAACCTCCTTTCATCCTTTCACCACGCCCATGGGCCTCAGGCGCGCCACCTTCCTGGATATCCCCGCCCTGTGCACCGCATCCACGACGGCCGAGACGTCCTTGTATGCCTCGGAGATTTCCTCCGCCAGGGTGGACCGCCCCCGTGAGCGCACCAGGATGCCCCGTCTCTCCAGCTCTTCGCGTATGGGCCGCCCCTTTGCCGCCTTGATGGCCTGGTGCCGGGAGAGCGCCCTGCCCGCGCCGTGGCACGTGGAGCCCCATGTCTCGCCCATCGCCCCCTCCGTGCCCAGCAGGACATAGGAGCACCGGCCCATGTCGCCGGGGATGAAGACCGGCTGTCCCACCTGCACGTACACTCCAGGCAGCTCCGGGTGGCCGGGGGGGAAGGCCCTGGTGGCCCCCTTTCTGTGGACGACGAGCTTTTTCTTCTCCCCCTCCACGGTGTGGGTTTCCACCTTGGCTATGTTGTGGGCGACGTCATAGACCAGCGAAAGCCCGAGTGAGGCAGGCGAGGACCCGAAGACCCTGGCCATGCCGTCCTTCGTCCAGTGCATGATGCACTGCCTGTTGGCCCAGGCGTAATTGGCCGCCGCCTTCATGGCCGCCATGTAGTCCCGTGCCTCCGGGCTGTCAAACGGGGTGCAGGCCAGCTCGGCGTCGGGCAGCTTTATCCCGTACTTCTTGACCGCGCGGGCCATGACCTCCAGAAAGTCCGTGCAGACCTGATGCCCGAAACCCCGGGAGCCCGTGTGAATCATCACGGTCATCTGCCCCTCGAAAAGCCCCAGGGCCCGGGCCGCATCCCGGTCGAAAATCTCCTGGACGTACTGGATTTCGAGGAAATGGTTTCCCGACCCCAGGGTGCCCTGCTGGGCCCTCCCCCTTTCGTAGGCCTTCTCGCTGATGAGGGAAGGGTCCGCCCCCTCCAGGCTCCCACCCGACTCGGTCTTCTCCAGGTCGGAGGGCTCCCCCATGCCCCGCTCCACGACCCATCGGGCACCTTTCATGAGGAGCCGCCGCTCCTCCTCGTGCCCCAGGCGAAGCTTCCCCTTGGAGCCCACGCCGCTGGGTATTTCCGCGTAAAGGACCTCCACGAGGTCCCGGAGCTTCGGGGCGGCCTGTTCCCGGGTGAGGTCGCTCCGAAGCAACCGGACCCCTCAGTTGATGTCGTATCCCACCCCTCCGGGAGAGACGACCCCCTCCCTGAGGTCGAAGGCGGCCACCCCTCCGATGGGAAACCCATAGCCCATGTGGATGTCGGGCATGGCCATGGAGGCCCCGACGATTCCCGGCAGCATAGCCACGTTGGCCACCTGGTCCACGGACCTTTTCTCCAGCGCCTGCTCAAGCACGTCGTCCACGAAGATGATGCCGCGGGTGCGCATGCCCTCCTTGTACGTGCGGGGGACCTCCAGCCTCACCGCGTCGATTCTTCTGAGCTCAGCCACGGTCATGACAGCCCTCCTCAGATGTCAAACATGATTTCCAGCCGGTACCCCTCGGGGCCTTGCTCCAGGGTAAGACCGTGGTAGGTGGCGGCCTTCAAGAGAAGGCCGCCCTCGTGGCGCTGGGGGTCGAACCGCTCTCCCCGCACCTCGGCCACGAGGGCCGTGTCCTCGAAGCTCTCGAATTCCACGGACTTGCCCACAAAGCCATGCACGTCGAAAAGATAGATGAGCTCGTTGAGCCACGAAACCAGGAGGCCCTCGCGCGAGTGGCTTCTTACCTCCACGCGCCGCACCTCCTCAGGGCGTATTGCGGCGGGCTCCGTAATCAGGCTGTACATGGCGAGGGCCGCCTCGCCAAAGGCCTCCGGAAGGCTTCCGCCCCGGGCGCGGACGCCCACGTCGCCCGAGAGGTCAAGAACCTCGTATGCCATGTAAAAAGCTATCACGGGCACTGCCGAGCGTCAAGGCGGGGCGCAAGAGCCGCGAAGAGCCGTGGTGAAATCGGGGGGCGCCCATGGGAAGAAACCGCAGGGACTCCGTTTGCGATGAGCGCGGGCCGACCCTGGTGCGCCGGGCTCTTTTCAGGAAACGGCGTTGGCCTGAGGCTCCGGTCTCGTGCCCGCTCGTTTCCAGCGCCGGTGAATCCAGAGCCACTGGGCGGGGTGCTCCCGGATCTCCTGCTCGATATGGGCCGAGAGCCTTCGGGTGTCCTCGGCCTCCTCCCCGAGAAGGGGCACTTCCTCCCGTATCCTTATGGTGTAGCCCGCGCCGTCCCAGACAATGAAGACCGGAACGAGTGCCGCCCCCGTCCGGCGGGCCAGCGCCACCGGGGTCCGCGTCGTCCAGGCCGGGGCGCCCAGGAAATCGATGAGGACCCCTTCGTCGGGAAAGACGGCCTGGTCCATGACAACGCCCACCGCCCCGCCGGAGTGGAGCACGGCGAGGAACCGCCTGAGGGCCCCCCTCTTGTAGACCATTTCGCTTCCGTATCTCTTCCGGGTGCTCATGACGAGCCTGTCCAGGTAAGGGTTGCTCTGCTTGCGGGCCACGCCCACAATGGGCATGACCCGGACGGACAGCGACAGGGCAAGGAGCTCCCAGTTGCTGAAATGGCCGGTGACGAGGATGACCCCCCTGCCCCCCTGCCGGGCCCGCTCCAGGTGCTCGCGGCCTTGCACCACGACGTCCCGGACCAGGGCGTCCCCCCGCCCGAGAAACACCTTCACCAGCTCGGCGGCCCCGCGACCCATGTGGCGGAAGTTTTCCCGGCAGATGGCCTCCGCGGAGCGCGAGTCCTCAAGCGCCCCCCGCGCGAGGGCCGCCCGCAGGTTCTCCGTGCCTACGCGCCTGCGCGTCCCCCAGAGGGCATAAAGCAGAAGGCCGAGGAGCTCCCCGACCTTCCGTGATGCTCTGAGGGGCAGCACCGCAAGGGGTGCAGCCACGGCGAGGAAAAGGAAAAGCTCAAGGACGTGCTTCATGCGCCGTTTTCCTCGTCCTCCTCCTCGTTTTCCTCCTCCTCTTCCTCCTTGCGCTTCATGGCCTCGCTTATCTCCTTGGCCCGCCTCTCCTTGAGGGCCTCGTTGATCTCCTCGAAGCGTTTCTGCACCAGGGAGTTCAGGGTGTCCTCGGGATAGGCGCCGTCTGGCCCGAGCTCCCCGGCCTTCACGCCGGTCAGGAGCTCCAGCCCCTCCTCCATCCTGTCGATGGAATAAATGGTGAACTTCCCCTCCCGCACGGCGTCCACCACGTCCTTCTTGAGCATGAGGTGCCGCTCGTTCCTCCGGGGGATGATGACCCCATGGGAGCCGTCCAGGCCCCGGAGCTTGCACAGCTCGAAAAAGCCCTCTATCTTCTCGTTCACCCCGCCGATGGGCTGCACGTCTCCGTTCTGGTCCATGGAGCCCGTCACGGCGAAGCTCTGTTTCAAAGGAACGCCGCTCAGGCTGCTCAGGATGCAGTAAAGCTCGGCACAGGTGGCGCTGTCGCCCTCCACCATGTCGTAAAGCTGCTCGAAGGTGATGGAGGCCGACGCGCTGATGGGCTTCTTCACCGCGTACTTGCTCCCCAGGTAGTTGGAGATGATGAGTATGGCCTTGCCGTGGATTCTGCCGCTCATCTTGGTCTCCCGCTCGATGTTCACCACGCCGGCCTTCCCCACAAAGGTCTTGGCCGTGATGCGCGAGGGCTTCCCGAAGCTGTAGTCCCCCATGCTCAGCACGGCGAGGCCGTTGACCTGTCCGACCCTGCCTCCCTCGGTCTCCACGATAAGGGTCCCTTCGGCCATGAGCTCGCGGAGCCGCTCCTCGATGCGGTTGCTCCGGAAAACCTGCTCCTCCAGGGCCTGTTCCACGTGGCGGCGCTCCACGACGCCCGCACCCGCCTTTTTCGCCCAGAAGTGGGCCTCCCTGAGCAGGTCGGCCACCTCCCGGAACTTCGAGCTGAGCTTGCCCTGCTGGTTGGCGATGCGCGTCCCGTGCTCTATCACCCGGCCGACGCCCCCCCGGTCGAAGGGCAGAAGCTTCTCCTCCTTGCACTTGGAGGCGATGAAGGCCGCATACTCGCGCAACATCTCCTCGGAGCGGTCCATGCGGTCGTCAAAATCGGCCTTCACCTTGAACAGCTCCTTGTACTCCTCGTCAAGCCTGTACAGGAGGTAATAGATGACGGGGTGTCCGATGAGGATGACCTTGATTTTCAACGGGACGGGCTCGGGCTTCAGCGTCGTGGTGGACATGAGCCGGTACCGCTCCCAGACGTCCTCCATCTTTATCTCCTCGTCCCTGAGCGCCCGCTTCAGGCCGTCGTATGCGAAGATGCTCCTCAGGAGGTCCAGGCTCTCCATGATGAGGTAACCGCCGTTGGCCCTGTGCAGCGCACCCGCCTTTATCTGGGTGAAGTCCGTGGTGGCCACCCCGTACTGGAACTTGTACTCCAGCCTGCCGAAGATGTTCAGGTACGTGGGGTTGCTCTCAAAGACCATGGGGGCGCCGTCGCATTCCTTGTTGTTGACGAGCACGTTGACCTTGTAACGGTTGAAGGCGGCCTCCGGCCGCGGCTGCCGCATGAAGGGAAGCGGGGAGGGCTGCTCCTCCTGGGCCTTGAAGTCGTCGAGGTTGTCCAGGACGTTTTCCCGGACGTCGTCCAGATAGCCCTGTATCCTGTCGTACTCCTTGTACTTCTGCTTGAGGTCGTCGATGAGGTCGCCCACCTCGGAGAGGGCCGCCTCCCGCTCCAGGTCCTTGAGCCTCTTCTTGACCTGCTTCTCGCTCGCCCTGAGGGAGCGGACGATGTCGTCCAGGCGCTCCTGGAGCTGCTTGCCCGTCTCCTCCACCTTCTTCTTGTGCTCCTCGTCCAGCTCCTCGAACTCCTCCTCGGAGAGGGGCTCCCCCGAGGGCTTCACCGGCACGATGAGCAGGCCGGTGACCGTCTTTCTGATGGAGAAACCCTTCTGCTTCGCATCCTCCTCGAGTTGGCTGAATTTCTCCTTCTGCTCCTTCTGGAAGCCCTCGGTGATTTTGCTCCTGGACTTCTCGTACTCCTTCGACTCGAAGACCTTGGGGATCTCCGTCTGGAGCGCCTTTACCAGCTCGTCCATGTCCTTCTGAAGCGCCGCGCCCTGCCCGGGCTCCAGCGAGATGGCCCGGGGCGCATCGGGGTCCTTGAAGTTATAGACGTAGCACCAGTCCGGCGGCACCGGCTCCTTGACGCACAGCTCGCCTATCTTCTTCTTGACGGAGGTCATCCTGCCCGAGCCGCTTTCCCCCAGGATGAATATGTTGAACCCCTTGCTGTCCAGGTTCAGCCCGAAGTCGATGGCCCGCATGGCGCGCTCCTGGCCTATGGTGCCGATGGAGGGCTCGATGTCGTCGGTCGTCTTGAAGTCGAGGGCTTCGACGTCGCACGTCTGATACAGCTGTTCAGGGCCGAGCTTCCTGTGCATGTTTCCTCCTCGAAAATTGTCTCGCCATTAACACGGTTCCTCGAACTCTCAGGCCCTCGGGTGATGCTCCTGAAAGACTTTCTTGGCCCGCTCCGACGTTACCTTCGTGTACACCTGCGTCGTGGAGATGTCGGAGTGGCCGAGCATTTTCTGCAGGGAGCGCAGGTCGGCCCCGCCCTCCAGCATGTGGGTGGCAAAGGAATGCCTGAGCGTGTGGGGAGAAAGCACGACGCCCGCCGCGCGCCCGTACGCCTTCAGGGCCTGCCAGAACCTCTGCCTGCTCATGGGGGCCCCGCGCGCGGTCAGAAACAGGTACTCCGAATGGCGCCTCTTGAGAAGCCGGGGCCGCAGCTCCCGCACGTATCGCCTCACCTTCCCCAGCGCCCGAGGGTGGGCGGGCACCACGCGCTCCTTGGACCCCTTGCCCGTGACCCGGAGGAAGCCGGCCTCGAAGTTGACGTCCCCGAGCGTAAGGCTCAACAGCTCGCTCACCCGCAGTCCCGACGAATAGATGAGCTCAAGCATGGCCGCGTCCCTCAGGGCGAAGGCCCCTCTGCCCGACGTCCTCAGGAGCCCCTTCACCTCTCCCTGCGACAGGGCCTTGGGCAGGGTCTCCCACTTCCGGGGCGAGGGGAGATTCTCCACGGGGTCCTCCTTCATCAGCCCCCGGAGGAGGAGGTAGCGCACCAGCCCCCGGACCGAGGAGAGCGCGCGGGAAAGACTCGCCTGGGAAAGGCCCGCGGCCCGCTCCTGCTCAAGAAAGTCCACGATGTCGTCCTTCCCGAACGCGGCGAGCCCCTTTCCCCTCTGCTCGAGAAAGGCATGAAACTTGCCCAGGTCCGCGGCGTACGACTGGACGGTATTGCGCGCCAGGCCCCTCTCCACGGCCAGGTGCGCTGTGAAATCTCCGAGGACGCCCATCTCAGGAAAGGTACTCTTCGATGCCCGTGGACGCCCGCAGGTCCGCGTACAGGCGCCCGGCGATGTACATCAGGTTGACCGTGTCCTCCCGGTTATAGCCGACCAGGAGCTCCATGGCGCCGTCATCGCCCCGCGACGCCCTCTCCCAGAGGAGGACGGCGTCGTAACCGTCCAGTCCCCGGGTCTCCGCGGGCCTCACTATGCCCAGCTTCTCCTCGATGCGCTTCAGGCCTCCCGTAAGCCCCACCTTCCGGGCCGCGAAGCACAGGTCGAAATGGGGCACCCGCAGGCGAAACCCCGGCAGGGTTTTCTCCAGAAATGGGATGTCGAAGGCGGAGCCAAAGAAGGTTATCAGGTACTTGTAGCCCGAAAGCTCCCGCATGAGGTTCGAGGCGGTGAGGTCCCGTCCCCTGAGGAAATACCGGTAGTCGAACCCGTCGTAGACGCCCACCACCGTGGGGTATCCTCCCCAGCCTGCCTGAAGGCCGTTGCTCTCGATGTCCAGGCAGACCGCCTCCCGGCCCAGGGCGTCAAAGAGCCGCCAGTGCTCCCGGCTCCTCAGGGTGCGGGCGAAGAAGGCGGCGTCCTTCCTCCGGAGGCGCTCGGCGGCGTCCTCCAGGTCCCGGTCGTAGAGCTCCTTCCTCCCGGGGGACATGAAATCCACGGACGGGGCCCCGAGGAAATCCTCCCATCGGAGGATTCCGCCCCGCCACAGTCTCTTTTCGCGTTTCTCCCCCAGGCCGTGGAGGATGCTGAAGGTGTTCCGTATCATGAGCGTATTATACCCGAAGTATATCAGGCCGCCCCAGGGCCGTAAACGGGCTCAGCCCTCGTACATGGAGCGCACTTCCTCGGTGTACGTCCGGCCGTCTTCCTCGTAGACGAACAGGGGCCTCTCGACCTTCAGGCCCTCCCCGCCCCCCTTGACCGCCTCCATGAGGAGAATCCGCGCCTCGGCGTCCCTTCTGCCGTGGACGAACCGGAGCCTCTTGGGCTCCAGGCCGGCGCGCCGCAGCTCCTCTGTAAGCTCCGCAAGCCGAAGGGGATGGTGGACCAGGCAGAACCGCCCTTTTTCCCTTGTGAGGCGGGCGGCGGCCCCCACAAGCTCCCGCAGGCTCAGAGCCAGCTCGTGCCGGGCCAGGGAGCGCTCCTCGGCCGCGCTGAGCTTCCCGGTGAGGGGCTTTCTAAAGGGAGGGTTGGAGACGGCCAGGTCGCATCCGGCGAGGTCCCCGAGGCTCTTGAGGTCCCGGATGTCCCTCCTCAGGGCCCGCACCTGCTCCCCCAGGCCGTTCTTTTCTATGTTTCTCGCGGCAAGGGTGTACAGGCCCTCCTGAAGCTCCAGCAGGGTGACGCGGGCCGCCGGATACCGCCGGGCCAGAAGGATGCCCACCACCCCGGCGCCGGCCCCCAGGTCCACGATGCTCCCCAGGGCCCTTGCCCGGACGAAGAACGCCAGGAGCACCGCATCGAGGGAAAACCTGTAGCCGTGCCTTCTCTGGTATATCCAGACGTCCCTGACGCTGTCGAGGGTGACCTCCACCGGGGCTCACCCGGCGGGCGTTCTGGCCTTGAGGAAAGCCCCCAGGCGGGTGTCCACGTTCTTTATGTGCTCCAGTATCCAGTCCACGACCATCTGATTGACGTAAACGGAGCGCGTGTACGAGGACGTTTCGTTCTTGAGCTCCTCTTCCATCCCCCCGAGCCGAGCGATGAAGGAAACGTGCTGGGCGCGATGGGCCTTGTAGTCCGGATAGTCGTATTTCACCATCAGGGCCTCCTCGGCTCCGAAGTGCTCGACCACGTACTCGTGGAGGAACGCCATGACCCCTCCGATGAGGAACTTGCACTGCTTTTTCTTCACCGCCTCCACAAGCTCCGTGATGCGCCTGAAGAGCTCCCTGTGCTGGACGTCTATATCCTCTACTCCCACCGAGAGGTCCGGGGTCCACTGCATGTCCGCCTCCTCACTTCCTCGCAAAGTCGCCGGCGATGCCGGCCGCTCCCTTAAACTTACCAAAAGCGGAAAGGTGAGCGCGAGG
>JARRLN010000005.1:0-43867 GCA_037386965.1 Nitrospirota bacterium | reverse complement strand
CCGCCGGCTGCTGCTGCCCCCCTCGCCGGAGGGGGTTTACGCGGGGACGTCGTCCCTCGCGCTTAGTACATGCCGCCCATTCCGCCCGGGGGCATCCCCGCGGGGGCCTCGGGCTTCTCCTCGGGGATGTCGGTGACCATGACCGCCGTGGTCAGCATGAGGGCGGCCACCGAGGCGGCGTTCTGGAGCGCGGAGCGCGTGACCTTGGTGGGGTCGATGATGCCGGCCTTCATCATGTCGACGTACTCCTCGTTCTGGGCGTCGAACCCGTAGTTGGGGTCCTTGGAGGCGCTGACCTTCTCCACCACCAGAGAGCCCTCCAGCCCGGCATTGTTCACTATCTGCCTGATGGGCTCCTGCAGGGCGTCCTTGACGATGCGCACGCCCATCTGCTGGTCGTGGCCCTCGATCTTGAGCTTCTCCAGCGCGGAGATGCACCTGAGCAGGGCCACCCCGCCACCGGGGACGATGCCCTCCTCGACGGCCGCGCGGGTGGCGTGCAGGGCGTCCTCGACCCGGGCCTTCTTCTCCTTCATCTCGGTTTCGGTGGCCGCGCCCACGTTGATGACGGCCACGCCGCCCACGATCTTGGCCAGGCGCTCCTGGAGCTTCTCCCGGTCGTAGTCGCTGGTGGTCTCCTCGATGAGGGCCTTGATCTGCTTGACCCGGCCCTGTATCTTGCCGGGGTCGCCCGCGCCCTCGACGATGGTGGTGTTTTCCTTGTCGATGCTGATCTTCTTGGCCCGGCCCAGCTCATCCAGGGTGACGTTCTCGAGCTTGACGCCGATGTCCTCGGAGATCATCTGCCCGCCGGTGAGGATGGCGACGTCCTCGAGCATCGCCTTCCTGCGGTCGCCGAACCCGGGGGCCTTGACCGCCGCCACCTGCAGGGTGCCGCGAAGCTTGTTGACCACGAGGGTGGCCAGGGCCTCGCCCTCGATGTCCTCGGCGATGATGAGCAGGGGGCGCCCCATCTTGGCTACCTGCTCAAGGACGGGCAGGAGGTCCTTCATGCTCGATATCTTCTTCTCGTGGATGAGAATGAAGGCGTCTTCGAGGTTGCACTCCATCCTCTCGGGGTCGGTGACGAAGTACGGGGAGATGTAGCCCCGGTCGAACTGCATCCCCTCCACCACGTCCAGGGTGGTGGCCATTCCCTTGGCCTCCTCGACGGTGATCACGCCGTCCTTGCCCACCTTGTCCATGGCCTCGGCGATGAGCTCGCCGACGGAGGCGTCGTTATTGGCGCTGATGGTGCCCACCTGGGCGATCTCCTTCTTGTCCACCACCGGCTTGCTCATCTTGCGGAGCTCCTCGACCACCCCGTCCACGGCCTTCTCGATGCCCCTCTTGATGTCCATGGGGTTGGCCCCGGCCACGACGTTCTTCATGCCGGACCTGTAGAAGGCGTGGGCCAGGACGGTGGCGGTGGTGGTGCCATCGCCGGCCACGTCGGAGGTCTTGGAGGCCACCTCCCGCACGAGCTGCGCGCCCATGTTCTCCCAGGGGTCCTCAAGCTCTATCTCCTTGGCCACCGTAACGCCGTCCTTCGTGATGGTGGGTGCGCCGAACTTCTTGTCCAGGATGGCGTTGCGCCCCTTGGGGCCCAGGGTCGCCTTGACCGCATCGGTGAGGGTGTTGACACCCTTCAGGATGGCGTTCCTGGCCATTTCGTCGAACAACAGCTGCTTTGCCATGTTTTCTTCCTCCTTCTTTATCCCTCGACTATCGCAAGGATGTCTTCTTCCTTTACCACGAGCTGCTCGCTGTCCCCTACCTTGACCTTGGAGCCGGTGTACTTGTCAAAGAGGACCTTGTCGCCCACCTTCACTTCCTTGACCTCGGAGCCCACGGCCTCCACCGTACCCTGCTGGGGACGCTCCTTGGCGGTGTCCGGCACATAGATTCCCCCGGACGTCTTCTCCGGTTCCTCGGCGTAACTGACCACGACTCTGTCTTTGAGAGGCTTCAGCTTCATGGAGATTCCACTCCTTTCGCATAAGGTTTAAGAGATTGTTAGCACTCCTCCCCGATGAGTGCTAATAATAACGCACTGCATGCAGGAGAGCAAGGGCCGGAGGAGAGAAAAAGTAGGCGAGATAGACCAAAACGCGGCTTAAATGATTTTTTACTGAGCTTTAACGAAATTTGCTCGAAATTGCTCGGGGAAAAGCGTCCTTCTCCTCTACGCTATGCCCAGCGACCGCCTCTTCTCCTCCATGAACTCGTCTATGGCGTCCTGGAAGAAGTTCCCCCGGCCCCGCACTTCCACCGGGATGCGGCTTTCGTAGTGCTTGAGCCCCTCCTTCAACTCCTGGGCGAAGACCGCCTGAAAGGTGTTGTCCCGGATGGACTCGGAAACCTTCTCCGGGCTGTAAAGCTCTATGTCGGAAAGAACCGTGCGGGCAAGCCTCTTGGCCCGGAGGACATCGGGGTCTTCCCCGGCAGGGGGCCCCTCCGCCCGGGGGGGCGGCTCGGGGGCGGGACGGGACGGTTCGACCTCCGCGGGCTTCTCGCTGAGGGCCTCGTGCAGCACCTGAAGGAGCCTCGCCGGTATGTCGCTCTCCTCCACGTAGGCGTTCACGCCGTGGGCGGAGGCCGGGCGCTTCGCCACCCGCCGGGGGTCGTCCGCCGAGCTGACCAGGACCACCTTGAGGGGTTTCGTATCGGGGCGGCCGCGGAGCCGCCGGGCAATCTCATAGCCCGTTATCTTCGGGAGGGCCGCATCCAGGATGAGCAGAAACGGAAGCTCCTTGAGCACCTTGACCAGGGTGTCCACGCCGTCGGAGGCCCGAAGCACCCGGTAGCTCGCCTTTGACAGGGCGGCCTCCACGGCCCGCACTACCTCCCCTTTCTCATGGGCCACCAGCACTTTCCTCCTGTCCGGCGCCTTCGCCCCGCCCTGCGGGCGCGCCACCCGGAAGGCGGCGCCACACTTGGGGCACCGGAAGCGCGTGCCTTCGGGCTTTATCTTCTCGTCGCCGACCCTGAGCTTCGTCTTGCACTTCGGACAGGAAACGACCACGCCGCGCGCTTACCTCCTCCTGGTCTTCAAGAAAACCTTTATCATGCCCAGCCCGAACAGAAACCCCCCTATATGGGCGAACCAGGCCACTCCCGCATGTTGTCCGGTCACCCCGGAGGCCATCAGCCCGTTAATGACCTGTATGATAATCCAAAAGCCTATGACTATCAAGGAAGGCAGCCGCACTATCTGGATGAAGAAGATCAGGATGATGACGGTGTAGACCTGGGCCCGGGGGAAAAGGAGGATGTAAGCGCCGAGGATGCCGGCTATGGCGCCGCTTGCCCCTATCATGGGGACGGTGGACGTGGGGTCCACGAGGGCGTTGGAGTAGGCGGCGACCACGCCGCTCAGGAGATAGAAGACCAGGAACCTTCCGTGTCCCAGCTTGTCCTCGATATTGTTGCCGAATATCCAGAAATAAAGCATGTTCCCCCCGATGTGCAGAAACCCTCCGTGCAGGAACATGGCGGTAAAAACGGTCAGCACCGGGGAAATGGGCTGGTTGGACTGCAAGGTCAGCATGGCCTTGGGAATGGCGCCGTAATTGAAGGCCATGGCTTGCATGTTGCCGGCCAGCTCCATGATGAAGACCAGGACGTTCAGGGCGATGATGGCCAGCGTGACCACCGGAGGCCGGCGCGTCGGGTTGTCGTCCTTGTACGGTATCAAAGGCCCTCACCTTTCAATCCGGAGTTTCCGCCGAAAAGGCGAACCAGCACACGAGATTATACCACGGTGCCGGATTCTCGCCGCCGCGCGCTTGACCCCGCCCCGTTTTGCAATTATACTTGTTCTACGCTACATTAGCGGCGCGAGACGTCCCGGGGGGAAAGGAGAGCATGTCCGATTTCTACCAGACAGGGGTTGTTGCCACCTTCCACAGGCTGGGGGCGAGCAAGCTCGAGCGCATCGAGTCCGAGCTGAAGTGGTACTCCCAGGAGCGCCCCGTGGCCCTCGTACTTCCCTCCCTGTACTCCGAACTCCAGGGGGAGGCGCTCAAGGGAATCGTCACCCGCCTGAAGGAAGTGGAATACGTCAAACAGGTCATCGTCGCCCTGGGGCCGGCCAGCGAGGAGGAGTTCAAGCACGCCAGGGACTTCTTCTCCGGGCTGCCCCAGAGCACGCGCGTCATCTGGAACCACGGGCCCCGGCTGACGGAAATCTACCGGGCCCTGGAGGCCGCCGACCTGCCCCCCGGGGAAGAGGGAAAGGGCAAGAGCGCCTGGATGGCTTACGGGTACGTGCTTTCCCAGATGGACCTGCGGGTCATCGCCCTGCATGACTGCGACATCCTCACCTATGGCAGGGAGATGCTGGCCCGTCTGTGCTACCCGGTGGTCAACCCGAACCTGGATTACGATTTCTGCAAGGGGTTTTACAGCCGCGTCACCGACCGCATGCACGGGCGCGTGACGCGGCTCCTGGTGACCCCGTTGCTCAGGGCCATCTCCGCCATCATCGGGGAGCAGCCCCTGGTGCAGTTCTTCGACAGCTTCCGCTATCCCCTGGCGGGAGAGTTCTCCATCGACGTGGACCTCTCGCGCGTCATCCGCATCCCCGGGGACTGGGGCCTGGAGATGGGCGTGCTGGCGGAGGTGTACCGCAACACGTCGGTGCGGAGGGTCTGCCAGATCGACATCGCCGAGAACTACGAGCACAAGCACCAGGTCCTCTCTCCCGAGGACGCCACCAAGGGCCTGAACAAGATGTGCATAGACATCTCGAAGTCCATCTTCCGCACCCTGGCCTCCGAGGGCATTATCTTCTCGGAGGGCTTTTTCAAAACGCTCCTTGCCACCTATGTCCGCATAGCCCAGGACTTCCTCAAACGCTACGAGGACGACGCGGCCGTCAACGGCCTGGCCTTCGACCGGCATAACGAAAGCCTGGCCGTGGAGACGTTCACCAGCGGCATAGAGAAGGCCGCCCAGATCATCATGGACAACCCCGTCGGAGTCCCCCTCATCCCCCCCTGGGAAAGGGTCACCTCGGCGCTTCCGAACATCCTCAGGCATATAAGAGCAGCCGTGGACGACGACAACGCCTAAAGAAAGGAGAGCACATGTCTTTCTGGGACAGGATCAAGGAAGATGTCTTCGGCGGATTCGATGCCGTCAGGAAGAGGGCGGGCGTCCTTACGGAGGAGGGCAAGAGGCGGTATCGCGCCTTCGAGCTGAAAAGCAGAGCCCACAGGCTCATGTCGGAACTGGGGGGCCGCACCTATACCCTGCTCCGGGAGTCGAAGGACCCCCGGGAAGACGCCACCGCCATGAGCCTCGTGGAAAGACTGAAGAAGCTCGAGTCCCAGATAGGCGTCGTCGAGCCCGGGAAACCCAAGGCGGCCAGGAAGAGGGCGGCACCCAAGAAGGCCCGCCCCAGGAAAAAGGCCGTGAAGAAGGCCGCGCCGAAAAAGCGCGCGGCCCGGAAGAAAACCACGAGGAAAAAGACAAGCTCTCCCCCGGAGTAGGCCCGCGTTTCACCGGAGTAGGCCCGGGCCTTCACATGTCCTTGCACGAGTGCACGGCGCCGTGCCGGAAGGCGTGCGTGTTGCGAGCCGGGACGTTTTCATATAAAATTGACGAATCATGAGCAAGAAACGCACCGGCTTCCTGCTGTTTTGTCTCGTCCTGGCGGCGGCCCTTTTCGCCCTGAACAACGTGCGTTCCCCCTCCGGTTTCGGAAGCGGTTTCCCCGGACCCGCCGCATGGGTCATGCACGGAGCGGAGCCCGGCGCGCAAGGCGGCGCCCAGACCCCGCATGAGGAGGAGGCCGAAGGCGTCCTGAAAAACGGCGAGACCTTCTTCGACCTTTTCCAAAAGCTCGGCCTCGATATCGGGGAGCTGGACATGATCGAGAAGGCCAGTGCCGGGATTTACGACATCGGGATGCTCGCGGCGGGGCATCCGTACAGCATCCGTACGGATACGAAAAAGCGCGTCCTTCGCCTGGCCTACCGCATTGACGACACATCATGGCTCGAGGTCTCCCGGAAGAAGGAGGGGTTTCATGCCGAGAAGACCGCCGTCCAGTACGAAAGGCGCATCGCGCACACGGGCGGCATCCTTCACGGCAACCTCGTCAACTCCGTGCAGGACGTCCAGCTTGCCCTTCGCCTGGCCGACATCTTCGCCTGGGACATAGATTTCGCCACCGACCTCCGCAGGGGAGACACCTTCAAGCTCGTTGTCGAAGAACTCTACCTCGACGGCGAGTTCAAGGGGTTCGGCAGGATACTGTCGGCGGAGTTCGTCAACGACGGCAGGACCTACCGGGCCTACCGTTTCGAGGCCGACGGGAGGGAGGCCTATTACGACCAGGAGGGCAAGTCGTTGCAGAGGACGTTCCTCAAGGCCCCTCTCAGCTACAGGCGCATCAGCTCGGGATACACGAAGAGGAGGTATCATCCCATACTGAAGATCTACCGGCCCCATCCGGGGGTGGACTACGCCGCCCCGAAAGGCACGCCGGTCTCCGCAGTGGGGGACGGCAGCGTCGTGTTTGCGGGCTACAAGGGAGCCAACGGCAACCTCGTCGTCATCAAGCACGGCGGCCAGTACAAGACCTATTACGGCCACCTCTCGGCAATCGCGCGGGGCATTCGCACGGGTGCCGGCGTCACCCAGGGACAGGTCATCGGACGCGTGGGGATGACCGGCATGGCCACGGGCCCCCATCTGGACTATCGCGTGAAGCACAGGGGGCACTTCGTCAATCCGCTTACGCTGGACATGCCCCGGAGAAAGCGCCTGAGCGGGCCGTTGATGGCCGCGTTCCGGCTCTTCCGGGAAAACATGGACGCTCTCCTCAACACGGTCCAGCCGGACGGGAGCGCCGTCGCCCGCGCGTACCCCCGCGAAGAGAAGACTCTCCCGGCCAGCCCCTGAGGGGAGCGGGAGAGGACAGAAGGAGGAAACTCCATGGCTCAGAGAGCCAGAAAGAAACCGGACAAGTCCTTCATATTCAGGGACGTGGTCACGGTGGTCAAGACGACGGGCCTGAAGGCCAGCACCCTGGATGAGCTTCGCGAAGGCATTGCCGCGGTGAGTGAGGAAAGCATCTTCCACCATACGTACCAGTATTTCGCCAAGGGGCATGTCCAGGAATACACCAATGACTTCGCCCAGTGGGCGGCCGAAAGCCTGGAGGAGAGAGCCCTGGCGGAGTACCTGGCCAATATCGACTCCTTCTCCTTCAAATCCACCGACGCCCTCAGAAAAGAGCTCCTCAGGGTGGTGGACGACTACAGGGAGAAGTTTCCCGCCCCCAGGCCGGTCCTGCCCGGTGCCGAGTTCTATTTCAGCGAGGCCGTCTCCTTCGTCTTCGCCGCGGGGGTGCGGGCGAAGAACCTGGCCGAGTTTCTGACGGCCATCAAGTTCATCGACGCAAGCTCCATCTACTACCATTACTACGAAGCCCGGGTGAGGCTCCGCAAGGAGCAGGACGACTTCTCCAAGTGGATAGCCGAGGTCGTCAAGAACCAGGAGCTCGCCGACTGCGTCAGGTCCATCGACCCCTTCATGCACAACCTCGAGGGGGTGCGCACCCACCTGGCCGAGATGCTGGAGGACGGCCTGCGCAAGGAAATGGAGATTATCGAGTGATAACGCAATACGCGGGCATCGCCCCCAACAGGGACCTTCTCCTTCTGAAGCAGCTGGGCAAGAAGCTCCGGGGAAGGTCCTTCCTGCACGTCAACTCCACCCGCGAGGGGGGCGGGGTGGCGGAGATACTGCAGCGAATGATCCCCCTGATACAGTCCCTGGACATCGATGCACGCTGGGAGGTCATCCAGGGCGACGCCCGGTTCTACGACACAACAAAGAAGGTCCATAACGCGCTTCAGGGCAACCCCGAGGCCATCACGGAGAAGATGTGGAAGCATTACCTCGAGGTGAACCGGGCGAACGCCCAGAAACTGGACCTCGGCGCCGACGCCGTGCTCATTCACGACCCGCAGCCCGCACCGCTGGTCTCTTTCAGAAAGAGGGGAAAGTGGTTCTGGCGGTGCCATATCGACATGTCCAATCCCTACCCGGACGTGTTCAAACAAATCGAGGCGCACTGCAAGAAGTACCTGGCGGCGATCTTCTCCGTGGCGCGTTTCACGCGGGCCATCTCGACCACCGAGTACATCATCGCCCCATCCATCGACCCCCTGAGCGAGAAAAACCGGGAGCTCTCGGAGCACGAGATACGGGAGGTCGCCGAGCGGCTGGGCATCCCCGGCGACCGCCCCATTCTGCTTCAGGTGTCCCGGTTCGACCGGTTCAAGGACCCCATCGGCGTCATCAACGCGTACAAGATAGTGAAGAAATACAACGACTGCATCCTCGTGCTGGCCGGCAGTCCGGCCACCGACGACCCCGAGGGTGCGGAGGTTCTGGAGGAAGTGCGCTCGTACGCCGCGGACGACCCCGACATACACATTCTGCTGCTGCCCCCCTTCAGCGACAGGGACGTCAACGCCCTGCAGCGCATGGCCACCGTGGTCCTCCAGAAGTCCGTCAAGGAGGGGTTCGGGCTCACCGTCTCGGAGGCCATGTGGAAGGGCAAGCCCTTCATAGGCGGGGCGGTGGGAGGCATTCCCCTTCAGGTGGCCCACGGGGTCACGGGCTTTCTCGTGCATTCCGTCGACGGGGCCGCCTTCCGCATACGGCAGTATCTCAACAACCCCGAGATGGCCAGGAGAATGGGAGAGGCCGGACGGGAGTACGTGCGCAACTCCTTCCTCATCACGCGGCAGGCCAGGGACTACCTCTCGCTCTGGTTCGCCGAGACGCACCGGCAGAAAGGTCCCGTGCACGAGCTGTTCTGAAGACCCTCACTATGCGCGAGTATCTGGGAGCAAACCATCTGGGCGGGGGAGATTTCAGCTTTCTCCTCTGGGCCCTCCGGAGGGAGAACGTCAGCCTGAAGGTCCTTGGACCTTCGGCCCGCACAATCCCCATGGAGCGCCTGAAGCGGGGATATTTCCAAGCACGTCTCGAGGGGCTCGGAGCCGGGGCCCGGTACGTCTTCGTGCTGGACGGAGAGGTCGAGCGGCCCGACCCGGCGTCGTTCTTCCAGCCCGGGGGCGTGCACGGCCCCTCGGAGACTTACGCCCAGGACGCCTTTGCCTGGACCGACCGCGACTGGAAGGGCATGCCCCTCGAGGACTATCTCATCTACGAACTCCACGTGGGGACCTTCGCCCCCCAAGGCACCTTCGACGGGGTCATCGAGCGCATCCCCTATCTCAAGGACCTCGGCGTGACCGCCCTGGAGCTCATGCCGGTGGCCCAGTTTCCGGGCCCCCGGAACTGGGGCTACGACGGGGCCTATCCCTTCGCCGTGCAGGACTCCTACGGGGGGCCCGACGGCCTCAAGAGGCTCGTGGACGCCTGCCACCGGGAGGGGCTGGCCGTCGTCATGGACGTGGTCTACAACCACATGGGGCCGGAGGGCAACTACCTCAGGGACTTCGGCCCCTACTTCACCGACCACTACAGAACGCCCTGGGGCGACGCCGTGAATTTCGACGGCCCGTACAGCGACCCCGTGCGGCGCTTCTTCATCGAAAGCGCCCTCAACTGGCTCGAGAACTACCATATGGACGCCCTCCGGATAGACGCCGTGCACGGCATCTACGACTTCGGCGCCAAACACTTCCTGGCCCAGCTCCGGGAAACCGTGGAGGCGCGTGGCCTGGACAGGCACGTGCATCTCATGGCCGAAAGCGACCTCAACGACGTCCGGGTCATCGACGGGCCGGAGCGCGGGGGCTACGGCATCCACGCGCAGTGGAACGACGATTTCCACCACGCCCTGCACGCCCTGCTCACCGGAGAGGACAGGGGATACTACATTGACTTCGGCCGCCCGGAGCACCTGGAGAAGGCGCTGCGCGAGGGGTTCGTCTATTCGGGGCAGTACTCGGAATTCAGGAAGCGCCGCCACGGCAACTCCTCGGCCCACATCCATCCGCGCAGATTCGTCGTCTTCTCCCAGAACCACGACCAGGTCGGAAACCGCATGCGCGGGGACCGCCTGGCCGAGCATTTGACTCTGGAGCAGCTGAAGCTCGTGGCCGCCCTGGTCGTCCTCTCGCCGTCCGTACCGCTTCTTTTCATGGGCGAGGAGTACGGGGAGGATGCGCCCTTTCAGTATTTCATCAGCCATGCGGACCCGTCCCTTATCCACGCCGTGCGCGAGGGGAGGAGGCGGGAGTTCGCCTCCTTCCAGTGGTCGGGCGAGGTGCCCGACCCCCAGGACGAGGCCACCTTCGAGCGCTCCCGGGTAAACCCGGAGAAAAGAAACGCGGGGAGGCACAAGGAGCTCTACGAATTCTACCGGGGAGCCATAGCCCTGAGGAAAAGCCTCGATGCCCTCGAAAGCCCCGGCAGGGAGGATATCGCCGTAAGCTGCAGCCCCGGGCTTCTCTTCCTCGCCATCAGACACCGGGGCGAGCACCTCATCTCCGTGGCCAACCTCGGCGACAGGCCTGTTGAGACCGCGCTGCCCTCGGGCGGGCTTTGGGAGCGCGGCGAAGGCCGGTGGGAGATGCTGGTGGATTCCGCCTCACCCGGCGGCGGATTGCGGCGCGCCGGGCCTGTCTCGGCCCGCTTGGACGGACCCCTCGCGGTGGCTCCGTACGGCTTTCTTCTGTACCGGCGGCCCCTGTGATGGAACACTTCCTCTGCATACACGGCCATTTCTATCAACCGCCGCGGGAGAACCCGTGGCTGGAGGCCATCGAGATACAGGACGGCGCTTACCCATACCACGACTGGAACGAGCGCATCACCGCCGAGTGCTACGCCCCCAACGCCGCCGCCCGGATACTGGACGAGAAGCGCCGGATTACGGACATCGTCAGCAACTACGCCCGGATGAGCTTCAACGTGGGCCCCACCCTCCTGTCCTGGATGGAGCATTTCTCCCCCTCGACCTATGAAGCGGTCCTCAAGGCCGACGCGATGAGCCACACCCTCCGCTCCGGCCACGGTGCGGCCATTGCCCAGGCCTATGGACATATCATCCTGCCCCTGGCAAACTCCCGGGACAAGCGTACCCAGTGCATCTGGGGCCTCAGGGACTTCGAGCACCGTTTCCAGAGAAGACCCGAGGGCATGTGGCTTCCGGAAACCGCCGTGGACCTGGAGACCCTGGAGCTCCTGGCCTCCCTGGGCATCGCCTTCACGATTCTCTCGCCCCATCAGGCAAAACGGGTGCGCGGCCCCGGAGCAAGCCCCTGGCGGGACGTCGCCGGAGGCAGGATAGACCCCTCCCGGCCCTACCTGTGCCGGCTGCCCTCGGGGAAAAGCATCACCCTTTTCTTCTACGACGGTCCGGTCTCCCGGGCGGTGGCCTTCGAGGGCCTCCTCAGAAGCGGGGAGGACTTCGCCCATCGGCTCCTGAGCGGTTTTTCGGAAAGGCGCCGGAGGGCCCAGCTCATGCACATAGCCACCGACGGGGAGTCCTACGGCCACCACCACCGCTTCGGCGAGATGGCCCTGGCCTACGCCCTCGACTACATCGAGAAGAAGAAACTCGCCCGCATTACCAATTACGGCGAGTTCCTGGAGCTCGAGCCGCCGCGGGACGAGGTGGAGGTCATCGAGAACACCTCCTGGAGCTGCGCTCACGGGGTCGAGCGGTGGCGGTCGGACTGCGGGTGCACCACGGGCTCCACCCGGGGCTGGACGCAGCGCTGGCGCGCCCCCCTCAGGGAGGCCCTGGATTGGCTGAGGGACGAGGTTATCCCGGGCTTCGAGGACAGGGCCGCCGGGTTCTTCGTCGACCCCTGGGGCGCGCGGGACCAGTACATCGACGTCATTTACGACCGGACGGAGGAGTCCGTGGAGCGCTTCCTGGCCGCCAACGCCGTCCGCTCCCTCCGGGAGGACGAAAATGTCACGGCCATCAAGCTCATGGAGCTTGGGCGTCACGCCATGCTCATGTTTACGAGTTGCGGGTGGTTCTTCGACGAACTGAGCCGCGTGGAGACCGTCCAGGTCATGAACTACGCCGGCCGCGTCATCCAGCTGGCCGAGGAGCTTTTCGGGACGGGCGGGGTCGAGGGGGAGTTCCTCGACAGGCTCGCCCGCGCAAAGAGCAACATCCCGCAGCAGGGCAACGGGGCGGACATCTATCGCAGGCAGGTAAAGCCCCGGGCCGTGGACCTCAAGAAAGTCGTCGCCCATTACGCCATAAGCTCCCTGTTCGAGGACTATCCGGAGGACGCCTCCATTTTCTGTTACGACATCAAGCAGACCTCCTACCGCCGGCTTCAGGCCGGCACCGTCGAGTTCGTCACCGGCCGCTGCACCGCCCGCTCCCACGTGACATGGGAATCCGACGTCCTGCATTTCAACCTGCTTCATCTGGGAACGCACGACTTCAACTGCGGCGTCAGCCCGGAGGGCGGCTCGCCGGAGCCCCGCGTGGTGGAGGAGGAATTGACCGGGGCCTTCGAAAGCGGCTCCTTCTCCGACTTGGTCCTTCTCATGGACAAACACTACGGGCCCCGCCGCTACGGGCTCGAAGACCTCTTCAAGGAGGAGCAGAGAAAGATATTGAACACCCTGATAAGCGGCACCCTCGAGGAGTTCGAGGCCTCCTACCGCCAGATGTACGAGAACAACCGCCCTCTCATGTACTTCCTCGAAGACACCGAGATTCCCATTCCCCGGGCCTTCCTGACCGCCGCGGAGTTCATCCTGAACCTCGACCTCAAGAGGATGCTCCAGGAGGAGGCAGAGGCCTCGGGGATACAGGAAATCCTCTCCGAGCTGGAGCGCTGGAAGCTCACGCTGGACACCGTCGACCTGGAGTTCGCCATGAGGCGCACCCTGGAGCGCGAGATGCAGAGCCTCCGTGAGCGCCCCCTGGACCTGCCGCTGCTGACCAACATCGTGCGTCTGGTGGACATAACCCGTGAGCTCCCCTTCCAGATAAACTTCTGGCTCATGGAGAACATTTTCTATGAACTGGCCACCGCCGTTTACCCCGACGTGCTCGCCCGCGGGGGCGGCCAGCAGTGGCAGAAGCTCTTCCGTCAACTGGGAGAGCTCCTGAACTTCAATCTCGGGGCGGTGCTGCCCAAGAGCGCGCGATAGATGAAAAGCATCGGAGACGCCAGGGAGAAGCACATTCAGGAGGCCTTCCGGCGCGTGACGGCGCGCCTTCCCGCACGGGTGCCCGTTTCCACGTATCGGATGCAGTTCAACGCCGGCTTCACCTTCGAGCAGGCCAGGGGTGTCCTGCCCTACCTGAGCAAGCTGGGCATTACCGACATCTATTCCTCCCCGTACTTCACGGCGCAGAAAGGAAGCCTCCACGGCTATGACGTCACGGACCCCACCACCCTGAACCCCGAACTCGGGGGAGAGGAGGCGTTCGCAGAGTTCATCCGGGCTCTTGAGGAGCACGGGATGGGTCTCATCATGGACATCGTTCCCAACCACATGAGCATCGGTGCCAGCCAGAACGCGTGGTGGAACGACGTCCTGGAGAACGGACAGAGCTCCCCGTATGCCGGCTTCTTCGACATAGACTGGAAGCCGGTCCCGGAAAAGCTCGAGGACAAGGTCATCCTGCCTATTCTCGGCGACCAGTACGGCAGCGTCCTGGAGAACCAGGAGCTTCGGCTGACGTTCGAGGACGGCGCCTTCTTCGTCACTTACTACGACAACACGCTGCCCGTGGACCCCTGCACCTATGACCGCATTCTCACGCACCGCATGGAGGAGTTTCAGGAGAAACAGGGAGAGGACGACCCCCACGTCATCGAGCTCCTGAGCATCATTACGGCCCTCCGGCACCTCCCCCGGCCCACCGAGACCGACCCGGAAAGGGTCGCCGAGAGGCTCAGGGAGAAGGAGATAATCAAACGGCGCCTGCAAACCCTCGACGAAGAAAGCCCCGCGTTCCGGACGTTCCTGGCCGAAAACATCGAGAAGTTCAACGGGACCCGGCACGTCTCGGAGAGCTTCGACCTGCTCGATGAGCTCCTCTCCGCCCAGGTCTACCGCCTGTCGTTCTGGCAGGTGGCCACCGAGGAGATCAACTACCGGAGGTTTTTCGACATAAACGACCTTGCCGCCATCAGGACCGAGGACCCGGAGGTCTTCCTCGTCACGCACCGGATGGTCCTCAGGCACGTGCGGGAAGGAAAGGTCACCGGGCTCAGGGTAGACCATCCCGACGGCCTCAGCAGCCCCAGGGCCTATTTCAGGCGTCTCCAGGAGGAGTGCTTTGCCGCCCTCTGCGCCCGGGAGGAGGGCGCAGGAAGGGAAGACCCCGCCGGCGAAGCGAGAGTCAGAGAGCTCTACGCCTCCGAAAGGGAGGTCGACGCGGTCCTCGAGCAGCCCTTCTATGTCGTCGGGGAAAAAATCCTCATGGAAAGCGAGAGTCTCCCCTACGACTGGCCGATCTTCGGGACCACCGGGTATGTCTTTATGAACTCGGTGGGCGGCATCTTCGTCGAGGGCGCCAACGCCGACCTCCTCACGGCCACCTATGAGCTTTTCACCGGCAGAAGACGGGACTTTGCGGAGCTTCTGCGGGAAAAGAAGAAGCTCATCATGGAAAGCTCCATGGCCAGTGAGATAAACGTGCTGGGGCACTGGCTGAGCCGGCTCGCCGAGCAGGACCGCCGTTTCAGGGATTTCACCCGGAACAGCCTCACCCATGCCATCGTGGAGGTCATCGCCAACTTCCCGGTCTACAGGACCTACATCGACGAGGCGGGAGTGAGCGACCAGGACCTGAAGTACATAGAGCAGGCCATCGGCAAGGCGCGCAGAAGGCGGAAGGACCTGAGCCCGCAGGTCTTTGCCTTTCTCCACGACGTGCTCATCCTCCGCGACGTACGCATGGACGAGCAGACCCGCAGACGGTGGCTTGAGTTCACCATGAAGTTTCAGCAGATAACCGGCCCCGTGATGGCAAAGGGCCTGGAGGACACGGTATTCTACGATTACAACCGCCTGGTCTCCCTGAACGAGGTCGGTGGAAACCCCGACCGTTTCGGGACGACGCTGGAGGCCTTCCACGGCCGCAACACCGAGATGTGCAAGCGCTGGCCCACCACGATGGTGACCACCTCCACCCACGACTCCAAGCGGAGCGAAGACGTCCGCGCCCGCATCCATGTGATCTCGGAATTCCCGGAGGAGTGGAGAGCCCTTACCCTGCAATGGGCCGAGATGAACCAGGAGTTCAAGGCCACCGTGGAGGGCGGCCTGCTGGCCCCGGACAGAAACGACGAGTACCTGCTCTACCAGAGCCTGGTGGGCGCCTGGCCCATGCTCCCCATGGACGAGGAGGGAAAGAAGGACTTCACCGAACGCATCAAGGGCTACATGCTCAAGGCCGTCCGCGAGGGCAAGGAGAACACCAGCTGGATAAACCCGGACCCCGAGTACGAAGAGGCGGTCACGAACTTCGTCGAGGCGGTCCTGGGCTCCGAACGCTTCCTCGGGAGCTTCCTCCGGTGGCAGAGGAAAATCTCCACGTTCGGCATCTACACCTCCCTCGCACAGGTGCTCCTGAAGGTCGCCTCCCCGGGCGTACCCGACTTCTACCAGGGCAGCGAGCTCTGGAACCTCACCCTCGTGGACCCCGACAATCGCAGGCCCGTGGATTACGGCAAGGCCGAGGCCATGCTGGCGGAGCTCCTCGGGCGGGAGAGCGAGCGGCAAGGCGCGGGCCTGGTGCGGGAGCTCCTTTCGGCCAAGGAAGACGGGAGGGTGAAGCTCTACCTCACGTATAAGGCGCTCAATTACCGGAGGGCGCGCAGGCAGCTCTTTGAGGGCGGCCAGTACATTCCGCTGCGGGCGGCCGGAGAACAGGAGGGCAGGGTGGTGGCCTTCGAGCGCCGGCTCGACGGCTCCTCGTGCATCGCCGCCGTTCCGCGTTTCCTCGGAGGCCTCGTCGGGGAGGACCAGGAGCCCCTCGGAGAGGTCTGGAAGGATACGCATATCGTCCTTGAGGACACGGGCGCGCCCGCGCGCTTTCTGAACGTCCTGACGGGGGAGACCGTGCGGGTGGTGCGCCACCGGGGAAGCCGCGCCCTCTCCGTGCGGGACGCCTTCGCCCATTTTCCCGCGGCCCTTCTCGAGAAGGCATTCTGAGGCCGCGCCCGGCGTGTATCTTTCCGCCGGAAATTGATATACTCTCCTATGGATAACCAGGAAGAAAGAAGGTCAGGCGGCCGGTTCCTGGAAGAGTCCATCCTTTTCATCAGCGTCGTCAAGTGGTTCGTCCTGGCCTCCATCACGGGGGCTGGCGTCGGCCTCTCGACGAGCGTGTTCCTCTTGGCGCTGGGTTACGCCTCGGACGCCGCGGGCCGCTTCCACTATTTTTTCCTCTTCCTCCCCCTGGGGATGATGTTGAGCGCCCTCGTGATCAAGGACCTCGCTCCGGAGGCCGAGGGCCACGGCACCGAGAAGATAATCGAGGCCATCCACACACGGGCCGCCAGGATAGAGCCGCTGGTCGCTCCGATAAAGTTCGTCGCCACCATCTTCACCATAGCCCTCGGCGGGGCGGCCGGCAAGGAAGGGCCCTGCGCCCAGATCGGCGGGGGCATCGCTTCCAGTTTCTCCACCCTGCTGCGCTTCGACGCCCGGGACCGGCGCAAGCTGGTCATCTGCGGCATCAGCGCGGGGTTTGCCTCGGTCTTCGGTACGCCCATAGCCGGGGCCATCTTCGGCGTGGAGGTGCTCTTCGTCGGAAGCATCCTTTACGACGTGCTGTTTCCGTCCTTCGTGGCGGGAATCCTGAGCTACGAGGTCTCCACGTCCCTGGGCATCACGTATTTCGAGCGGGCCATCCCCGCCGTGCCGGCCTTCAGCGGGCTTTACTTCGTCGAGGTCTGCATCGCGGGCATCGTCTTTGGCTTCTGCTCCTTTCTGCTCATCGAGGTGCTCAAGAGGTTCGAGAAGCTCAGCAGCGGGCTTCCGTGGGGGATGCCGGTGCGGGCCCTCATAGGCGGAGGGGCGCTGGCCCTGGCAAGCCTCGTCCTGGGGACGCGGTACCTCGGCCTGGGCCTGGACACCATCGAGGACGCCCTGGCGGGGGCGCACGTTCCCGCGGCGGCCTTCTTCTTCAAGATCGTCTTCACGTCGGTCACGCTGAGCTTCGGCGGAAGCGGGGGCATCGTCACGCCCATATTTTTTGTCGGGGCCACCGCAGGCAGCCTGTACGCCATGCTCACCGGCCTGGACCCCCAGCTTTTCTCGGCCATCGGCATGGTGAGCCTTCTGGCCGGAGCGGCCAATACGCCCATATCGGCGAGCATCATGGCGGCCGAGTTTTTCGGCCCCCAGGTCACCCCGTACGCCGCCCTGGCCTGCGTCATCAGCTATCTCATAACCGGCCATCGCAGCGTCTATCCGAGCCAGGTCCTGGCCGTCACCAAGTCGCCCACGCTGGTCATAGAAAGCGGCAAGACCATGGAAGAGATAAAGGGCGCGGTGTTCAACCCCCGCAGCAGGAGCGTGACCGGGAAGATCATCGCACTGATAAACTGGGTGGAAAGGTCCTTGAAAAAGAGGGAAAAGTAGGCTCCCTTCTCCCGCCGCTTCTCGTCTTGTGCTCCAAACATGCTATCATAAGTGGTTTGGCGCATGCGGCGTATTCTGAAAGATAGGCATACGACGCTCATCGTCATGTCCGTCTTCGTGGGGGCATTGGCGGGGGCCGCGAACATCGTCTTTCGCTCCAGCATGCTGTTCATCTTCGACAACGTCTTCGTTGCCGGCGGCCACCTGCTGGGAGTGCACGACGGGGGCTTCAGACGACTTCTTCTTCCGCTTCTTCCCATGGCCGGCGTCCTGCTGCTCATCCCGCTGGCCTACAAGTTTCCGGGCGACATCTACGGCTACACCTTCCACCGGTTCCTGGAGACCGTAAACCTCAAGGGAAGCATTCTCAAGGCCCGCGCCATCGTGCTCAAGACGGTCGGGGCCGCCCTGACCATAGGGACGGGCGGCTCGGCAGGGGTGGAGGGGCCCATCGCCACCGTGGGAGGCACCATAGGGTCGGTCATGGGACAGTTTTTCAAGGTATCGGGAAACCGCCTCAAGCTCCTCGTCGCGGCCGGCTCGGCGGGGGCCATAGCGGCCACCTTCAACGCCCCCATAGCCGGGGTCATGTTCGCCATGGAAATCGTCCTGCTGGGCAACTACGAGCTCACCTCCTTCGCCGCCATCGTCATCTCTTCGGGCATCGCAACGGTGGTCTCCCGGGCGTACTACGGGGCGAACCCGGCCTTCGCGGTCCCCAAGTACAACCTGGTGAGCGCCTATGAGATACCCCTGTACATGGTCCTGGGCCTCGTGGTGGGCGTGCTGGCCGTTCTGTACATCAGGGTCTTTTACAAGGTCAAGGACGCGTTCCGGAACTCTCGCATCCCCCCGCTCGTAAGGCCGGTGGTGGGCGCCTTCATCGTGGGCTCGATAGGAGTGCTCTTTCCCCAAGTGCTGAGCGACGGCTATTCCTTCATCGAGCAGACCCTGGCGGGCAACGTAGCCGCGGCCACAATCATTGTGCTGGTGTTTTTGAAGATTCTGGCGACCTCGGTCACCCTGGGCTCCGGCGGCACGGGGGGAGTGTTCGCACCGGCCCTGTTCATAGGGGCCATGGCGGGAGGGGGATTCGGCTATGTGGTCCACTGGCTTTTCCCGCAGGTGACGGCCTCCTCGGGGGCTTACGCCACCGTGGGCCTCGGCGCCTTCCTGGCCGCCGCCACCCACGCCCCCCTGACGGGCATCTTTCTGCTTTTCGAAATGACCGGCAATTACCAGATCATCGTGCCCGTGATGATGTCCGCCATCATCGGCACCCTCCTGGCCCGCCGCATCGATGAGGATTCCATAGACACCGTGGAGCTGACGCGCCGCGGCATCAACATCCACGCGGGACAGGAAGTGGCCATCATGGGCCGCATAAAGGTGAAGGACGTGATGAACCGGGACGTGGTCCGCATCCGCGAGGACAAATCCCTCTCCGCGCTGGTCAACGTCATGGTCCAGCGGGAGCGCTTCTACATCCCCGTGGTGGACACCGGGGACAAGATGGTGGGCATCCTCTCCATCCAGGACGTCAGGCCCGTGCTTTTCGAGGAGAAAGTGAAGGGCATCGTCAAGGCCGGCGAGCTGGCCACGGAAGACGTCATCACCCTGAGGCCCGAGGACGACCTGAATACGGCCATGGAGAACTTCGCGGTGAAGGACATCGAGGAAATCCCCGTCGTCTCCGGGGACGACAGCCGCAAGGTGATCGGCATGCTCAGGCGCATGGACGTCATCGCGGCCTACAAGAAGGAGGTCCTCAAGAGGGAACGGGAGAAATTCTGAAAAATCCTCCGTACGGCCGGCAAAGCCCCCTCCCCGGCACCCGTCATCCGCATCTCGCCCCGCCCGTGCCTCTCAGGGGCGAAGATGCCTCTTTCCGAGCACTGCCGATTCCCTCATTCTCCAGCTATTCATAGAAAATATTGATTGACAATGATTCGGTTATAGGTAGAATCAATCTAGGGGGTGCACGTATGCACGAAAGGAGGTGACAGGGATGAAAAAGCCGTTGAGCAAGGAAGCCTCCCGGCGGGAGGAAGCGTTCTGGAAGGGGCTGAAGCGCTTGGTAAAGGAAAACCCCGCCCGGTTGTGCCAGAAGTGAAAGTCCTGAAAGAGCTGAACGTTGCCGGTCCGGCAACCAGAACAGAGGCGGCCTTCGATTTCTTCATTCAGTGGCACCTCACGGAGCGCTGCAACCTCCGGTGCAGGCACTGCTACCAAACCGGCGGAAAGAAGGAGGAGCCTTCCCTCGAGGAAATCCGTGAGGTCATCGAGGAGGCCGCCTCTCTTTTTCACCAGTGGTCCGAGGCCTACGAGATAGCCTTCTCCCCGAGCTTCACCGTCACCGGAGGGGAGCCTTTCCTGCGAGAGGACCTGTTCGAGGCGCTCGGAGAGATGCGCTCGCGCGGGTTCGAGGTGTATCTTCTGAGCAACGGCACCCTGATTGACGGAGAAAAGGCCCGGAGACTCGCCGACTTGGGGGTGAGGGGCGTGCAGGTGAGCCTGGAGGGACCTTCCCACATCCACGAGGCCATCAGGGGGAAGGGGAGCTTTCTCCGGGCAATGAGGGGGGTGGAGAACCTCCTGAAGCAGGGACTGCGGACGACGCTGAACGCAACCCTTTCCCGGCTCAACGCCGAGGGGGTCCCGGACCTTGTGGCCCTGGCCGGGGCCGTGGGCGTGCACCGTTTGGGTTTTTCCCGGCTGGTGCCGTGGGGTGCGGGAGAAGTCCTCATCGGGGACATGCTTGAGAAGGAAAGAGTGGCCGAAATCTACAGGTCCCTTCTCTCGGCCCGGGTCCCGGGGCTTGAGATTGTGACCGGGGACCCCGTGGCGGCACAGATGGACGCGCATTTCTCCGACGAGCACGGGTGCACCGCCTTCGGGGGGTGCGCGGCGGGCGTGTCGGGACTGACGCTCCTTTCCGAGGGCACGGTCACCCCGTGCAGGCGGCTCCCCGTCCCGCTGGGCAACGTGCGGTCGGATTCGCTTCGCGAAATATGGGCTTCGTCCCCCGTGCTCCGCGACCTGAGGGAGAAGGACCGGTACGGTGGAAAATGCGGCCGGTGCCAGCACTGGGCCACCTGCCGAGGATGCAGGGCCATAGCCTATGCCTACTCCGCCGCCCTGGGCAGGGCCGACTACCTCTCGGAAGACCCCCAGTGCTTCATCGAGCCCCGATGAACGGCCTCTTCGCATCGGGCCGCACGCGAAGGAAACAGCGATGCCGCGCGTCCTGCTGACCATAGACCCCGACCATTCCTCCGCGGCTTTCTCCGTCCGCCACATGATGCTGGCCAATGTACGGGGCCTGTTCGGCCGCGTGACGGGCACGATTTCCCTGGACGAAGAGGACCCCGGCCGCTCCTCCGTGGATGTGCACATCGACGTGGGCAGCGTGACCACGGGAATCAGAAAAAGAGACGAGCACCTCCTCACCAGCGACTTCTTCGACGCGGCGAACCATCCCGGCATCACCTTCAGGAGCACCAGCGTGGAGATGACCGGGGAGAGGCGGGCCTGGGTCCGCGGGAACCTCACCATACGGGGGACGAGCCGTTCCGTGACCATACAGGGCGAGGCCTTCGGGCCGGTAAAGAGCCCCTTCGGAGCCACGAGCATGGGCTTTACGGGCCGCACCGTGATAGACCGGTATGACTTCGGCGTCTCCTGGAACGAGCCGCTGGAGCGCGGAGGGCTCATGGTCGGCAAGGACGTCTTCATCCTGCTTGACCTGGAAGCGGACTACCCCGCCGGGGAGAGCGAAAAGGCCGGTTAAGGGTTCCGCACAAACACGCCCAGCGCCAGAAGCGCAAACCCGTCGGCAAGGAGCAGGACGTTCAGGGCCGCGCTCACCGCGTGAAGCCGCCTGAACGTGCGCCTGGAGGGGGAATCGGCCGGGACGGACTCAAAGGAGGCTACGTCCCGCTTTACGGCCTTGATGTCGGGATAAAGCTTCAGGACGATAAACAGGTTCAGCGTGACCCCTGCCCCCAGCAGGGCCAGGGAAAGACCCCATCCAGGGCTTCCCAGGCCCAGGCTGTCCCCGAAGGCCCACGCCAGGAGGAAAATCGCCAGCGCCGCCAGGCTTACGGCGAGGTTGAAGAAATAATAGCCCGGAAACAGAACCCCCACCACCCGGGCGGCCAGGTCCCGATGGAGCGCACGGAAAACCGCCGGGGTCACGACGAACGTGTACATGACGATGCCTCCCGTCCAGAGTGAGAGGGACAGGACATAGAAGAAAAACCCCGTACTTCCCATGCCCCATTATAGAAGAAAAGGCATCGCCGGCAAACCGTCCTTGAATTTAGCCCTTCAAGCCCCCTATAGTGGACGTACCCCAAAGAGCAGGAGGCGTCATGGAGCTGTTGGAAGGCATCTACAGCCGGCGGAGCGTCCGCCGCTTCAGCGCGGAGCCCGTGGAGCGGGAGCAGTTGATGGAAATCGTCAGGGCCGGGACGTGGGCCCCCTCGGGGCTGAACAACCAGCCCTGGAGGTTTGTGCTCGTCAGGGACCGGGACGTCCGGCACCGGGTAGCCGGGCTCACCAGGTACAGCCGCATCCTGGAGGACGCCCCTTCGGCCATCGCCGTCTTCGTGGACCGCGAGACCATGTACCACGACGTCAAGGACTACCAGGCCATGGGGGCCTGCATCCAGAACATGCTCTTGGCCGCCCATGCCCTGGGGCTCGGGGCGGTCTGGCTGGGCGAGATCCTCAACAGGGCCGAGGACGTGAGGCGCCTCCTTGCGGTGCCGGAGACGATGGAGCTCATGGCCGTGGTGGCCATAGGACACCCGCATCCGGAGAGCCGGAGCACGTCAAGCAGGAAAGAGCTCTCCCAGGTGGTTCTCGGGGAAATGTAGCGCCCTCAGGAAGTGGTCGGCGGCGGGTCAGGCAGCGGGGACTCCACCAGGGCGCCGATGGAGTCCAGGTATCCGCGGGCCTCCTTCAGCGCCTTGCGGACGGCCTGCTTGCCGTAGAGGCCCACGGCGGCATAAAAGAAGTCCAGCTTGGCCGCGTGGTCGAAGATGTACTTCCAGGAATAGAACCTTCCCATGGCCTTCAGGCTCTCCATATGCAGCGCCTGCGGCGTCATGAGAAGGGGCTTGTACACGACGTGGTGGGCATCGTACTTGTCCCACTGTGTGTGCAGGAGCCTGTCGGAGTCCTTCATCTCCGTGAAAAACGGCGTTCCGGGCAGGGGCGTGAGCATCATGAACTGAATGGTGTCAATCCGGTGCTTGATGGCGAAATCGGCCGTCTGCTTGATGGTGTCCACCGTGTCCAGGTCGGAGCCGAAGACGAACATCCCGTGTATCTTGATGCCGTAGTCGTGCACCTTCCTGATTGACTCGACGATCTCGTCCAGGTTCTGCTTCTTGTTGAAGGCCTCCAGGGTCTTGGGATTGACCGACTCGAACCCTATCTGCACCGTCTCGCAGCCGGCGTCGGCCAGAAGGCCCAGAAGCTCCTCGTCCCTGGCCACGTCCGTGCGCACCTGGGCGGACCAGCAGTAGTTGAATTTCTCGGCAATCATCGCCCGAAGAAGTTCTTTCGTCCGGGCCTTGTTCGCGGTAAAGTTGTCGTCCACGAAGAACTTGCTCCCCTGGGAGACCGCCGGCAGATGCCGAAGCTCCTCCATCACCGCCTCCAGGTGCTTGAAACGGTACTTGCGGCCGAACATGTGGATGACGGAGCAGAAACGGCAGTCGAACGGACAGCCCCTGGAGGTGGAGACCGGGAAGATATTGGTCGGTTTCCAGTTGTGCACGACCGAGAAGTCCGGCTCCGGCAGAGCGTCCAGGTCCATGATGAACGGCCTGCCGGGGTTGTGGACCGCCCTGCCGTCCTTGTCGTGGAAACTTAATCCCGCTATGCTTTCCAGCGACGGGGTCCCCTTTTCGAGGCAACCCATCAGCTCCACCAGAGTCTCTTCGCCCTCTCCCCGGACGACGAAGTCGGCATATCCCAGGGCCTCGTCCGGCTGGAAGGAGGGGTGCGCCCCTCCGAGGACCACGGGGATGCCCTGCTTCTTCATTCTCTCGGCGATGCGGTAAGACCTCAGGGCGGTGCCCGTAATGGCCGAGATGCAGACAAGGTCGGAGTTCTCGATGTAGGACCAATCCGGGTCGGCGATGTCTTCGACGAAGGCCCTGACCTCGTAACCCCGCTGCTTTAGGATAGTGCTCAGCAGAATGGCGCCCAGGCGGGGTATGGGGAACTTGCTGAAGATATGGTTCCCCGGCGACTTGGACTCTATGAAAGAAATTCTCTTAATAGCCATCGTTTTCATCCATTCTATAACATTTGAGCCTGGATTTGAATACCCCCGGTCGCCCCCGACAGGGAATTATTATAGCAGTTTTCCGCCAGCGGTGCCCGATATATACCCTATTTACCGAAAAACAGATGCTCTGTCAAGATCTTCAAGCCTATCGCAATCAAAATAATTCCGCCGAGGACCTCGATTTTCTTCTCGAAAAAGCCACCAAACCGGTCGCCTATCCAGACCCCCGCGTAGGACATGGCGAAGGTCACCGCGCCGATGACCAGGGCGGGGGTGATGATGCGGACATCCAGAAAAGCGAATGTTACGCCCACGGCCAGGGCGTCCAGGCTGGTGGCCACGCTCAGGCCGAGCAAGACGAGGATGCTCAGGTCCGACGGCGCGCTCTCCTCGGCCTTTTCGATGACGGCGGCCTCATAGATCATCTTTCCTCCCACCACCCCCAGGATGCCGAAGGCCAGCCAGTGGTCCAGGGGGGCTATGGAGGAGCGCAGGCTCGTTCCAGCCAGCCAGCCCACCACCGGCATGACGCCCTGAAAGGCGCCGAAGAAGGCGGCGATGCGCAGCGCATGGCGCACCCTGATGGTGCGGATGGCGAGCCCGCTGGTGACGCTGACGGCGAAGGCGTCCATGGCAAGGCCCAGGGAGATGCTCAGGAGCGTCGGGAGTCCAAGGCCGTCCGGGGACGAGGCATGCATCCACCCATTATATCAAAGAGCCCGCGCATCCCGGGCATCCGGAAGCCCGCCCACGCCCGCACGGGGGGGCCGCCTAGGTGCCCAGTTCCCAGCTTTCCAGGTATTCCTTCTGCTCCTTGCTCAGGGCGTCTATCTTGATTCCCTTGGCCCTGAGCTTCAGGGCCGCGATCCTCTTGTCGATGGACTCGGGGACCGGGTAGACCCTGTTTTCGAGCTTCTCGTGGTTTTTGGCCATGTACTCCGCGCACAGGGCCTGGTTGGCGAAGCTCATGTCCATGACCTGCGAGGGATGGCCCTCGGCGGCGGCCAGGTTGATGAGCCTGCCCTCGCCCAGCAGGTAGAGCCTGCGTCCGCTCTTGAGCGTGTACTCCTCGACGAACTCCCGTATGGTGCGGCGGGACTTCGCCAGTTTCTTAAGGGAATCGATGTCTATCTCCACGTTGAAGTGGCCGGAGTTCGCGATGATGGCGCCGTCCTTCATCCTGGGGAAGCAGTCCCTGGAGATGACGTTCACGTCCCCGGTGACCGTGACAAAGATGTCTCCCAGAGCGGCGGCATCCCTTATGGGCATCACTTCATAGCCGTCCATGACGGCCTCCAGCCCTCTCAGGGGGTCGACTTCGGTGACGACGACCCTGGCGCCGAGGCCCTTGGCGTTGCCGGCCAGGCCCTTGCCGCACCACCCGTAGCCCGACACGACCACGACGGAGCCGGCTATGAGCCGGTTGGTGGCCCTCAGGATGCCGTCCAGGGTTGACTGCCCGGTGCCGTAACGGTTGTCGAAGAGGTGTTTCGTGAAGGCGTCGTTCACCGCGACGATGGGGTAGTGAAGCACGCCCCTCTGGGCCATCGCCTTCAGACGGATGACCCCCGTGGTGGTCTCCTCGGTGCCCCCGATGACCTCGCCCAGGAGGTTCTTCTTCTTTGTATGGAGGACCGAGACCAGGTCGGCGCCGTCGTCCATCGTAATCTGGGGGCGGTGCTCCAGGGCCTGCATGATGTGCCTGTAGTAGGTCCTGTTGTCTTCCCCCTTGATGGAGAAGGTGGGCACCTTGAAGTGCTTCACGCACGCAGCGGCCACGTCGTCCTGGGTGCTCAGGGGGTTGGACGCACAGAGCCGCACGTCCGCCCCTCCGGCCTTCAGGGTCTCCATCAGGTTTCCCGTCTCGGTGGTCACGTGCAGGCACGCCGCCATGCGCACGCCCTTCAGGGGCTTTTCCTTCTTGAACCTCTCCTTGACCTTGGCCAGGACGGGCATGTCCTTGGCCGCCCACTCGATCCTGAGCATCCCCTTCTTGGCAAGGGACATGTCCTTCACGTCATAGTCAGGCATACAAAAAATTCCTTTCTTTTCGATTCATTAAAGCCCGGCCTGCCTCCTGAGGTCATCGGCCTTGTCCGTCATCTCCCAGGTGAAATCCCGCTCCTCACGCCCGAAGTGCCCGTAAGCCGCCGTCTTTTTGTAGATGGGCCGCCTCAGGTCCAGCGTCTCTATCATCCCCTTCGGGGTGAGCTTGAAGTTCTCGCGCACCAGGGAGACCAATGTGTCCTGGGGAACCTTTCCCGTGCCGTAGGTGTCCACGAGGATGGAGACCGGGTCGGGGACCCCGATGGCGTAGGCCAGCTGGACCTCGCACTTGGAGGTGAGACCGGAGGCCACCAGGTTCTTGGCTATGTAGCGGGCCATGTAGGCGCCGGAGCGGTCCACCTTGGAGGGGTCCTTCCCGGAGAAGCAGCCTCCGCCGTGGCTTCCCACGCCCCCGTAGCTGTCGACGATTATCTTCCTGCCGGTAAGTCCGGTGTCTCCCATGGGGCCGCCCACCACGAACCTCCCGGTGGGGTTGACGTGGTAGGTGATGTGCTCGGCGTCCACCAGGTGCTCCGGCAGGGTCGGCTTGACGACCTTCTCTATTATGTCTTCCCTGATTTCCTTCAGGGTGACGTCGTCGCTGTGCTGGGCGGAGACGACCACGGTGTCTATCCTGAAGGGTTTGCCGTCCCGGTACTCGATGCTCACCTGGGTCTTCCCGTCGGGCCGGAGGTAACCCAGGATGTCCTTTTTCCTGGCTTCCGAAAGCCGCATGGAGAGCTTGTGCGCCAGGGAGATGGGAAGCGGCATCAGCTCCTTCGTCTCGTCGCAGGCGTACCCGAACATCAGGCCCTGGTCGCCGGCCCCGCCGGGGTCCACCCCCATGGCGATATCGCCCGACTGCTCGTGGATGGAGGTGATGACCGCGCAGGTCTCATAGTCGAAACCGTACTTGGCCCGTGTGTAGCCGATATCCTTGATGACCTCCCTCACCAGTGTGGGGATGTCCACGTAACCCCTTGTCGTAATCTCCCCCGCCACAAAGGCGAGGCCGGTGGTCACCAGCGTCTCGCACGCAACCCGGGAGTTGGCGTCCTGCTCGATGAGGGCATCCAGGATGGCATCGGAAATCTGATCGGCAACTTTATCGGGGTGTCCCTCTGTGACCGACTCCGAGGTGAAGTAGTAATTGACTCTTCCCACGTCGTCCTCCTTTCCTTGTCTCAGGCGCACGTCGCCGTGCCGCCGTAAAAGAGCAAAGAGCTATTTTAATAGAATCCCGCGAAAAATGAAAGGCGGGGACTCAGAACCTGTCTCACATTGCTTGCGGCTCAGCCCCGAAAAATCTTGCGACTTTTCGGGGACCCTGGCTGTAAGAGGCTTAAATGGCGGCATACGGCGCCGTAAGAAGAAGAGCGTCCTCAACGCAGCCCTGCCGCGCCTCCGGGCGATTTCCCCCTCCCTCCTTGTCTGCCGCCGTTTATTCTCTCTTTCGCTTCGAAATCAATTTTGAGACAGGTTCTAGAAGCCTCCCCGCCGGCCGAGGAAGTCCCGGGGCTTTCCCGCTCCCCGGGGAGGGCCCACCAGGCCGTCCTCCTCCATGAGCTCCATGATACGGGCGGCCCTGTTATAGCCGATTTTGAGGCGCCTTTGAAGCGACGATATGGAGACCTCCCCGGCGGCACCCCCGAAAACCAGGGCCCGCTCGTACAGCTCGTCCCTGTCCTCGGACTGGGCGGCATCCGCACGGGCGCTGTTTTCCGCCTGGGCTATCTCCTCCATGAGGGCATAGTCCGGGCCTCCCTGCCCGCGGACGAAGTCCGCCACCCTCTTGACCTCCTTCTCCGAGACGAAGGCCCCGTGGACCCGCATTATCCTGGTGCCGGGAAGCATGAAGAGCATGTCCCCCTTGCCGATGAGCTGCTCCGCCCCCTGCGCGTCCAGTATGGTGCGCGAGTCCACGCGGGAGGTCACCTGGAAGGCCACCCTGGCGGGGAAGTTGGCCTTGATGACCCCGGTGATGACGTCCACCGAAGGGCGCTGCGTGGCCAGGATAAGGTGGATGCCGGAGGCCCGGGCCATCTGGGCCAGGCGGGCGATGGAGTCTTCCACCTGGCTCTGGGCGGCCAGCATGAGGTCCGCGAGCTCGTCGATGAGGATGACGATGTAGGGCAACCTCTCCTCCTCGGGCGCGGCCACATTAAAGCTCTCGATGTTCCTTACCCCCCTCTGGGCAATCATGTGGTAGCGGCGCTCCATCTCGAAGACCATCCGCCGGAGCATCTCGGAGGCCTCCTTGGGATTGGTGATGACGGGGCAGATGAGGTGGGGGATGCCGTCATAGGCCGAAAGCTCCAGGAGCTTCGGGTCTATCATGAGCATGCGGAGCTCCCCGGGCGTGGACTTGCAAAGGAGGCTCACCACCGTCGCGTTCAGAAAGACGCTTTTTCCCGAGCCCGTGGCTCCGGCCACCAGGAGATGGGGCATGCGGGCAAGGTCGGCCACCACGGAGGAGCCGAAGATGTCCTTCCCTATCGCAAAGGTCAGGTGGGAGGAGCTTTTCGCGAAGTCCTCGGAGGCGATGACCTCCCTCAGGGAGACCACCTCGCGGCGGGGGTTGGGTATCTCGATGCCGATGGCGGCCTTTCCCGGCACCGCCGAGATGCGGATGCTCTGGGCCCTGAGGGCAAGGGCGAGGTCCTCCGACAGAGAGACCACTCGGTTTATCTTCACCCCCGGTGCGGGCTCGAACTCGTACATGGTGACCACCGGCCCGGTGTGCACATGGGTCACCCGCCCCTGGACGGAAAAGTCCGAGAGCTTGTTCTCAAGCAGCGCGCTGCTTTCCATGAGGGCCTGCCGGCCCTGCCTCTCCACGGGGTCGTACCGGGCGAGAAGGTCGATGTCCGGAAGCCGGTAGCCCTCGGGAGAGACCGCCTTCTCAAAAAGGGGGCCGCCGCCGGCAGCCTGGGGAGAAATCACCTCCAGGGGGGGCTCCACCACGAGGGGCCCCGGAGGCTCCCCGCCCGTCTCGTCCTCCTCCTCCGGGAAAAGGTCTTCGCGTGCGGCCTTCCGCCGCCGGAGCCCGGGCTTCTTCTCGGCGCGAGAGAAACGGCCCCTCGGGCTCAGAAGCTTGACCACGGAAACGGGGCTCAGCAGAACGAGGGAGGCCAGAAACAGGGCCACCGCGAGCATGTAGGCCCCGAGGATATGGAGGCCGGTCACCAGAAGCGCGCCCCCGTAAAGACCCAGCACCCCGCCGCCCCGTCCGTCCAGGCCGAAGGAAGCGTCGAGCAGGGACAGAAGAAGCGAGGAGGCCGCCAGGAAGAGCACGGCCCCCGCCAGGTGCACGCGGTCCTTCTCCTTGCCGAGGAGCCTCTTGAGGCCGTAGGCCACAAGGAAGGCCGGCACCGCCAGGGCGGAGGCCCCCAGGAGCGTGAAGAGAAGGTCCGCCAGGGACGCGCCCACCACCCCTCCGTAGTTGCGCACGGGTTCCTCCGAGAAGGTGAACAGGGAGCGGTCCCACTTGTCGTACGTGGCAAGGCTCAACCCCGCGTAAAGCCCGCCCATCAGGGAAAAGATGCCGATAACCTCCTGCCTTATCCGCCCAGCCATATCCAACCTCCGATGACCGCGGCCAGGAGCACCCTGTAGAGGACGAACAGGTTCAGCGTATGAGATTTGAGATACCGCAGCAGAAACTCTATGGCAGCGATGCCCACCAGAGTGGAGACCAGAAAACCCACGCCCACGAGGCGCAGGTCATAGGCCTGGGGGCTCGTGAAAAGCTCTTTTCCCTCCAGGACGGCGGCGCCCGCCACCACGGGGATGGAAAGGAGAAAGGAGAAACGCGCGGCGTCCTCCCGCCCCACCCCCCGCATCAGGCCGGCGGAGATGGTGATGCCGGAGCGCGACACCCCCGGCACCAGGGCCATCGCCTGGGCCGCGCCGACGAAGAGGGCATCCCGGAGCGTTATGCCCGCCAGGGGCCTGCCCTTCCCAAAACGCTCCGAAACATACATCACCACACCCACCACCACCAGGGCCGCGGCGATAACGACGGGGACCCTTAACAGCCCTCCCACCTGCTCCTCGAAGAGCAGGCCCGCCAAGCCCGCCGGCACCGTGCCGGCGGCGATGAAAAGAAGGAGCCGCCTGTCTTCCCGGAGCATCGCGACGAGGTCCCGGCGGAAACATATCAGAAGGCTGACCAGGGTGCCCCCGTGCAGTGCGACGTCGAAGGCAAGAGAATTCAGGGTGCCGGTCCAGCCGAAGAACCAGGGGAAAAGGACGAGATGGGCCGTGGAGCTTATGGGGAAGAACTCCGTGATGCCTTGCACGATTCCCAGGAGGACCGCAGCGACCATGACCATCCATTATATCAAGCGGAAGGGCGGTTTTTGTATATACAGGGAAGGGACCGGAGCGGACCGGGGAAGGACTTTATCCCCCGGCCTCCCTGGAGGTGAGGACCTTCTCCAGGACCCTCATCCCCACCGGATGAGAGGCGAGGCGCTCCAGATGCAGAAATATCCGTTCCTTCTCCTCGTCGGCGACGAGGGCCTTCTCCAGCTCGAGGCGGTAGCTTTTCAGGAAGGCCTCCACGGCGTGTCGAGCGGGGTCCCCTGGAAAGGCGCGGTCCAGTTTTTCGGGGTCTTCCGCCACCGCCAGGCCCTTGGCGGTAAGGCGGACCCGGGGCATGTAGCCCTGCCTCATGTACGGGACCGGGGTGCCGTCCACGTACTCCTCGTCGTGCAGGTAGCGGATGTCCTCCCAGTACTCGACCAGGTCTTCGAGCTTCAGGCGCTTGAACAGTTCGGAAGTGTCCAGGTACTCCCCCTCCCCCGGGCGGGAATGCTCATACAGGGCAAGGAGTATCTTTCTCCGCACTTCGCTGGGCGTCATCATGCGACAGATGATACCACAAACACCGGGAAAGCGGAACGTCCCTCGCACCTCCGGCACCCGGTGGGGTATAATAGAGTCCCTGGCGGATGGAGCACAATCATTCCGCAGGACCCGAAACGCCGCCATGGAAACCAAAGGGACCATATTCGACCTTTTCCAGACCGCGGTGCACGCCGAGACGGAGGCGTACGCGTTTTATCTGAAGCTCTCCTACGCCTTCTCTCATGTTGCCGAGGCCGCCCGCTTCTGGAAAGGCATGATGGCCGATGAGATACAGCACTCCCGGGACCTCTCGCAGATGATGAGCCTGCTGCCCCGGGACGAGCTGGACACCCCCGCGGACCCCGAGATGCTCGAGAAAGCCCGGCGGGTGCTCTCGCTTCTGAAAGGGGCAGCCGCGGAGCACGTGGAGAGCCTGGACGAGGCCTACTTCCTGGCGGCGAAAATAGAGTCCTCCGAAGTGAACGACGTTTTCCGCTTCCTCATCGGAAAGTACCTGGCCTCGGAGAGCGCGAAAGCCACCGTGTCTGAGATGGAGCGCCACAGGGAAAAGATAAGGGCATTCGCCGGGACCTTCGGCGACTCGGAGAAACGCAAAGCGGTCAAGGCCAGGAGCGCTTACGCCTGGGATTGGTCGGAGGAAGACTGAACTCCTCGGGCATCCACAGCCGGCCTCTTTCCCGCTTCTCGGCCAGCCGCGGCGCCGAAGCCCCCCATGAGCGGAAATAGAGAGACCAGAGAGCCGGCCCACTCCATCAGAGTCAAGATTTACTACGAGGACACGGACGCCGGCGGCGTGGTCTACTATGCCAACTATCTCCGGTACATGGAGAGGGCCCGGATGGATTTTTTCGAAGAGCGGGGGGTGGACGTCCTGGGCGCCCACGGCGAAGGCCTCTCCTATGTGGTAACCCGTGTGGACATCCGCTACAGAAGGCCCGTCCGGCTGGGCGAGGTCCTTCAAGTGAGCACCGAGGTCGCCGAGCTGGGCAGGGCCACAATGACCCTCAGACATCTCGTCCGGAGGGACGATACCCTGTGTGCGGAGGCCACCGTGACCCTGGCCTGCGCCGACGGCCGGGGCCGGCCCCGGCGTCTCCCTCCGGACGTGAAACGCCTGGCCCCTCCTCCTCCCGAAGGCTTTTGACATCTCCTCCGAAATGCCCGACAATGGATTCAAGCCCGTTCCATGGAGGAGGCGCGGTCGTGACGCACATCATGGCCAGATACAGGGTAAAGCGGGGGAAGGTGGACGAAACCAGACGGGCCGTGGCTGATTTCGTGCAAAGCGTCGGCAGGAAGGAGGCGGGCACCCTGTTGTACGAGGCCTATCAAGAGGAGGACGGCGTCACCTTCGTCCATCTCATGGCATTCCGCGACGACAAGGCCCAGGAGGAGCACCGCAGGTCCGCCTATCTCAGGAAGTTCGTGCAGATGCTGTTTCCCTGCTGCGACGAAGGCCCCGTCTTCACGGACCTCCGGCTGCTGGCTTCCACGCGGGGTCCCGCATCCTCCCGATGCGACCCGAACGTCCGGACCGGGGAACGGGCATAGGAAAAAAGGGACCGCAGGGTTTATAATAGAACGCCTGAACGGAAAAGCGAAAATTTACTCTCAAGGAGCCATAATGGGAAACCGCAACAGCTGGAAACCGGCGCTTCTTCTGGTCCTGGCCGCGTTGCTTGTGGCCGGGGCAATGGGAATCGCCGCCTCCGAGAAGTCCCTGAGCACCAAGGAGGCCGAAGATATCATCCGTCCCCTGGTTTCGGATGTCCAGGTGCTCAGCGTCAAGCCTGCCGAGGTGAAAGGCCTCTGGGAAGTGGTCCTGATGAGCAAGGGCAAGAAGGGCATCGTTTACCTCGACCAGGCGGGAAAGCACATCATCCTGGGCTCCGTCGTCGAGATTGCCACCCGGGAAAACCTCACCAAGCAAAGGTACAACGAGATCACCAAGGTGGACTTTTCGGCCATCCCCCTGAAGGACGCCATCACACTGGGCAACGCCCAGGCCAAGCATCGGGTCGTCGTCTTTGACGACCCGCAGTGACCCTACTGCGCAAAACTTCATCAGGAGATGAAGAAGGTGATAGCGGAAAGGGACGATGTCGTCTTTTACCTGAAGATGCTCCCCCTGGCACAGATACATCCGCAGGCCTACAAAATGGCAAAGGCCATCGTCTGCGCGGGCTCCAACGACAAGGCGCTTGCGATGCTGGAGGATGCGTACGCGAGAAAGACCCTCCCGGACCCCACATGCCAGACGGACGTCGTCGACCAGACCGTCCGGCTTGCCCGGAGCATGGGAATCGACGGCACTCCCGCCATGGTCTTCGAGGACGGCACTCTCGCCAGCGGGGCCGTGAGTGCGGAGGAGCTTCTCAAGATGATTCAGAAGCACGACCGGTAGCGGACCCGCCTCCGAGGTCCCGCCGCCGGGGCTCCCGCCCCCGGAAGAAACAGCGCGTGCCCAGAGACCTCAAGGCGCAGGGGCGCGCGCAGTAACCGCCTTTCTGCACAAGAGCCTCGAGGACCTCGAGGCTCTTGCCGCGCAAGGTCATGGACTTGTTCAGGTTTTCGGACATCCTGTGCACGGAGCACAGGACGCGCAGGCACGGGGAGTCCAGGGATGTCAGGCCCTCGAGGTTGAGCACCACGTGCTCGTAGCTGAAGAGCATGCGCATCAGGGCTATCGCAAGCTCATCCATGTCCTCCAGCGGAAGAGCACCCGTGACGCAAAGCTCTCCCACGCAGCCTGACTCCAGGGTCTTGGAGGCAATCACCCGGCCCTCCTCGCGCCGGAGCAGTCAAGATGCGTGCCATAAGGAAGAAAACGACGAAAAGCCTCTTTCATGGGCCCTTTTCAGGCTGGGCGCTCCGGGCCGAGGCGCAGGCGGCGGCACAGAACCGTGCCCCCGCTGTGCCAGTGGCACAGCGGGGGGCACGGCTTCAATCCTTCCTTTCGGCCCTTTCGCCTTTCTTCCGCTTGTTATTCTGATGGTTTCGCAAGTTGTTGAACTCCCGGTGGAAACGCTGGAGGAGGCGCCGCGCCCAGAGGAACTCGCTGGCAAGGATGCCCAGGGCCAGGGGGATGACGACCACGGCGGGGCCGGGCAGGACGGTCATGGCGATGCCGGCCAGAAGAAGGGTAAACCCCACCACGGTCTTGACGAGCCTGACTGCCTGGGAATGGGACCGGACCTGCAGGCGCTCGAACAGAGACCTGAGAAAATCCTCCATCCCTTGATTATAGCACCGGAGCAGGAAGGGCGGTGAAAGCCCTCCGGTCGGCGTCCCCGCACGAAGCCCAGGGAACGCCTTAAGCGGCGATGGTCAGCCGCACAACGGGCACCCCTCTACCCGAGTTTCTTACAGAGCTCGGCCACCCGGGCGCCCAGGAGCCTCCCGTGCTCGGCCGCCTGCTCGTCCGGAGCGCCCACGCACCCGACCCCGTAGTGGCCCGATGCACTCATGGGGTCGCCCACCACGGCCATTCCATAGATGAGCATGCACTGAAGGATGGAGAATATCGTGGTCTCCTTCCCTCCGGTGGGATGTCCCCCGGTGGCGAAGGCGGCTCCCACCTTGCCTTCCATCTTTCTCCGCGTCCCCACGAACTCGTCGAATATCTTCTTGAGTTCCCAGGCCATGACGCCGAAATAAACCGGAGAGCCCGCTATGATGCCCGCCGCGTTGAGGAAATCGTCCTTGGTGACCTCCCCGGTGTTCCTCATCACCGCCTTGGCCCCCGTGGACTCCACGCCCCTGGCCACCTCTTCTGCCAGCTTGCGGGTGTTCCCTCCCTTGGAATAGTAAAGAACCAGTACCTGCATGTCTCCTCCTTGCCGTGACTTTCGGTCGGTAGAAACCGTACACGATTATAGTACGCCGGGCGCCCTGAAGAAAGGCCCCGTCCCTTCATTGCTCCGTAAAAAGTCCGCCGCGGCCGCCCCGAACCGGGGAGCCGGCCTCAGAGGTAAGGGGAAAGGAGCCTTGCCACCCCGTCGCGGAGCTTCAGGGGCAAGGGGCGCCCCGTGGTCAGGTCCGTGAGGGTCAGTTCCCGGGCGCCCTGGAGCTTCTTGTCCACCACCTGGTTGAGCCTCCGGGCCATGGTGGGGTCGTAGCACTCGACGTTGAACTCGAAGTTCAGCTTGAAGCTCCTGGCGTCCCAATTGCCCGAACCGAAGAGCATCCAGACGCTGTCGACGAGCATGAGCTTGCTGTGGTCAAAGGGAGGCGGCGTCAACCAGACCCGGCAGCCGTGCTCCAGGACCTGGGGCAAAAGGGCCATGGAGGCCCATTTGACCATGGGGAGGTTGTTGACCTCCGGGAGGATGATTTCCACGTGCACGCCGCGCATGGAGGCCAGGTTCAGCGATGTTATGAGGGCGTGGTCCGGAAGGAAGTACGGCGTGACCACCCGCACGGAGGACCTCGCGCAGGCCAGGGCACCCTGGACGGTCCAGAGGAGCTTTTCGTAGTCCTCGTCGGGGCCGTCGGGGATGGCCCGGGCGATGACCGGGCCCGCCTCCTCGATGGGCGGATACCACAGCGGCCCCTCAAGCCTCTCTCCGGTGCAGAAATGCCAGTCGTCCGCGAAAATCTCCTGAAAGTGAGCGACCACGGGGCCCTGCACGCGGAAGTGCAGGTCCTGTATCGGATAGGCGGGGTTGTCCTCCACCACGTGCCCCTCCCGTATGTTCATGCCCCCGGTGAACCCCACGGAGCCGTCGGCCACCAGGATTTTCCTGTGGTTGCGGAGGTTCATCACCGGCATGCGCCAGGGTATCGAAGGGGGAAGAAAGCGGGCCACCCTGACGCCCGCTTCGCGGAGGACGCGGGTCATGGGAGGCCAGGAGTAGCGGGCGCCCACGCCGTCCACCAGCACCCGCACGTCGACCCCGCGGGAGACCGCCCCGGTCAGGGCGTGGAGGAACATACGGCCGGCCCTGTCGTTGTCGAATATATAGGTGGAAAGGGCCACGCAGCGGCGCGCCTCCTCAATGGCCTCGACCATGGCGGCATACGCCTGCCCGCCGCCCACCAGAGGCTCCACGCTGTTGCCCCTGAGCAGGGGGGCGCCCACGATCTGCTCCACGAGGTTCGACAGGGCCATGAACTGCTCGTGCCCGGGGAGGGCCCGGCCGAAGTTGGAGACGAAAAACTCTTCCCTGCCCAGATGGGCGCTCAGATGCGTCTGGTCGGAGCGCAAAGCCGCCGCACGGCGCTTGATGCGGTTTATCCCCAGCAGGACGTACAGGGCGGCTCCCACGACGGGCACAAGCCATATGACGGCCACCCAGGCCACCGCCGAGAGGGTCTCCCTCTTGTGAAGGACCGCGTGGCCGGAAGCCAGAAGAGTCACCAGCACGGTCAGAACGCCAACGATGTGGGGCCAGACGTGGCCGAAGAATTGCCCTATAAAGAGGTCAAAACCCATGTGCAAGGCCGCTTTTACTATACCATTTGCGGGGCGCGCCGGAGGACGCTGGATGTGAAGAGGACGTCCTTTATCCCGACAATAAAGAGGGCCCTGGCATCGGCATCGATGCCAGGGCCCTTTCACGGGCCGGCTGCGTTCAAGGCGAACCCGCGGGGCCTATCCCCCTCCGAGAGGGGCTCCGGAGCGAGCCCCTTCGGACGTCAACGGCCGTGGGTCCGGCGCGGCGTTACTTCTCCTCCTCGTCCGCCGTCAGCTCCGAGAGCTTTTTGTCCAGCTTCTTGAGCTTCTTTTCGAGCTTCCTTATCCGGGCGAAGTTGATCCACTGCTCGTCCTCGATGGGGTAGTTGTAGTTGTTGCCGTACACTCTCCAGGAGTCGTCCCAGTTGGCCGGGTTCTTGAAGCCCAGAAGCCTCAGCTCCAGATACGTCAGGGTGGAGCGGGTCCCCGTCTGACAGTATGAGATGGTGCGCTTGTTGGGGTCCAGGTTCTTGTAGAAGCTCGCCACGCGGTCGTAGGAGAAGAACCCATTATCCACCATCTTCCCGGTGGCGGGGTCCTTGGACTTGTCAAAGGTGTCCTTGTGCGAGACGTTCAGGGTGACGTGCGGCAGGTGGCCCGCCCGGATGGCCCTCATGTCCTGGCCCTTGAACTCCTTTGCCGTGCGCGCGTCTATGACCTGTACGCCTTTTTCCTGCCCCTTGGCTATCCGGACCATCTCGGCCGTACTGGCGTACCTGGATTTGACCACCTTGGCCGTGAAGGTCGTGGCGGGCTTGATGGTGGGCGTGTTGTCCAGGCTGTATCCGGCGTTTATCCAGCTGTCGATGCCGCCGTTGAGAACGTGCACCTTGTTGTCGCCCAGGTACTCCAGCACCCAGAAGGCCACGCCCACGTCCTTCATGGTGTCGGTGACTTTGTGCTCCCCGTAGATGACCACGTGGGTGTTGTTTCCGATGCCCACTTTCCCGAGGAGCTTCTCGTACTTGGAGGCGTCCGTGAAGACCCGCGAGGTGCTGTCACGGAGCGCCTTCTTGCACCGCTTGCCCAGGCTGATGGCGCCCGGGATGTGTCCCTTGGCGTAGTCCTTGAGGTTGCGGCAGTCCAGGACCACCCAGTCGGACTTGTTGATGTTCTTCTTCACGTCCTTGGCGTCGAGCAACAGCCCGGGGTTGGCCCAGCCCGCATAGGCAAAGCCCGACATGGCCAACACCAGGGCCGCCACTACGACAAACACGACAAACCTTCTTGCCTTCATACTCACCCTCCCCTTCTTTGGGTATTGATACGTGTGTTCCCCCTGCATCAAACTTTTCTTAGCACCTCCTTTTAAAGACTCTTTCATCCGCCCCTCCTTACTTCGCCACGAACACGGGAACGTCCGACATGTTGGCCACCTCGCGGCTCACGCTCCCCATGAGAAGCGTATGAAGCCTTCTGCCCCGGGAGCCCACGACGACCACGTCGGCCCGCTCCTCGGCGGCAGCCTTGAGAATTTCCTCCGCCGGGTGGCCCTCCCTCACAAGGCTCCGGACGCCCTTCATGCCCCTTCGCTCCAGCAGTTCCCGGGCGTGCCCGAGGACGGCCTGGGCCCGGCGGTTCAACGCCTCCTGATACTCGGTGTCCTTGAGCTGCTCCTTGAGCGTGGAGAGCTCCGGCTCGCCGAGCATCTCGTCCATCAGGGAGCGGCCCTCCAGCTTCTGAACGTGAAGCAGAAGGACCGCCGTCGGGGGATTGTCCGCGAAAAGGTCCGCGAAGGCCTCCACGGCGCGGGCGGCGCCCTTTGTGTCATCCACTGCGATCAGGACCCTTCTCATGGCCACCCCTATTGCAGGTCTTCGTACAGCTTCTTGAAGTGCTCCTGGACGTCTTTGCTCATGCCGGCGGCGAATCCCTCCCCGCCGCCGACGCCGTAGGCGGGGGCCTCCTGCTTCTCGAAATACCCCGGCTGTATGCCGCTCACATACGACGACCTGAAGCCCACCCCGAAGGCGACCCCCAGAACGACCGCCACCAGGGCTATCCAGCGCTTATCCATAAGCTTCCCTCACTCCGATTCCTCGTACAGGTTCTTGTAGTAGTCCTCCGTCTTCTTGTCGATCTTCACCTTCACGCCCTTTTCCTCCCGGCCGCTGAAAACACCCGAGTGGATGAAGGGCGGTATGCTGTAGCCCAGGAGGTATCCGACAAAGAGGATGACCACGAGGACTACGGCAGCGAACTTCTTATCCATGAAACCCCTCCTTCCTTCCCGGCCGGCCCATCAGCTCTTGCGGATGGTGTAGACGTACTTGCCGCCCTCCATGGTCTTCTCGATGATCTCGTCGCCCTGCGCCTCGACCATGGCGCTTATGGACTCGGACGAAGAGGGGTTGTCGAAAAGGACCGCGAGCGTGTCGCCCACCTGCAGTTTCTCAAGCATCTTCTTCGTGTAGATCTGGGGGTGAGGGCAGACGTACCCCAGACAGTCGAGATGATAGGAACCCTCCGATACTTTTTCGAATTTCACAGCCATGGCGTCTTTCCTCCTCTTTTTTTGCTCCCGAGGTTCACATCTCAAGGGAGGCCAATTCCTTCTCCATCTTGCGCTCCGTCCACCAGTTGAAGACCTTCACGCCGATGTAGGAGCCGCCTATCATGCCCAGGCCGAAGAGCCACCCGCCGGGGTCCCCGTTGGCCACCCTTACGAAAAAGGCGCCTATGTTGCAGCCCAGCGCCAGGCGGGCGCCTATGCCCATCAACGCCCCGCCGATTATGGCCCAGACCGCGAGCTCCCTGGTCGGCTTCTTGAACTTGAACTCGTTGCTCATGAGGGCCATGACAGCGGCACCGCCTATCAGGGCGATGGACATCCACCCCGGGGCGTTCAAGACGGGGTGGGGGATGCCGTTTATGTAGCCGAAGAAAATATTGTGCGAGCCGTGCCAGCCCAGCTTCTCCATTACCCAGGCGCTCCACTGCGACTCCTGTGTCGTCACGTACCAGTACCCGGGGTCGAAGACCGTGCCCCGCACCGATATGCCCGAATGCTCGCCGAGCCTCTGCAGAATCTCCCCGGCGTTCCTGACCCCGAACTTGATGCGCAGCCCCTCCAGGACGAACATATGCAGCCCGGAGGCCACGCCCACGATAAGGCCGGCTATGGACGTCCTCTTGGAGGATTTCAGCATCCCCCAGAACCCCCTTGCCTCCCCGCGGAAGCCCGGAGCGGCCGTCGCCGCCCGCTTCTTCCTGCCCCACACAAGATAGACCAGCGCGAGCAGAAGCAGCGCGGGCACAAACACCCCTATAAACATGTTGCCCAGGTAGGCCCCAAGAACGGACTCGTTCTCGAATCCGAGCATCTTGGCGAACGTGGTTATCGGCTGGTTCCAGACGTACCCGGCCAGGTACTGGTCGAACCACCCGTTGCCCACCTCTATGCTCGCCGGGAGCCCCTTGGCAAGCGCGGATTCATGCCATGAGGCCGGCACGAGCGCGTTGAACCAACCCCCCACATCGACGAAAAGCGCCTGGGTCACGCTTATGGAAAGGACGACCAGCGCGGCGACCCCGTTGCCCTCGCCCGTCTTGTACAGGGAGCCCGAGGCGCACCCCCCGGCGAAGACCATTCCCACGCCGAAAACGATGCCCCCGATGACCGAGTGTATGCTGTGCGGCGAGGAGTGGAAGGTACTGATACCCGTGGCCGTCACGAAGGCCGAAACGAAGGCGAAGAGCACCGTTGCAATCATGATGCCCACTACCATCCGCGGCACCCCCACGGCAAAGAGGTCCCGGAAGGCGCTGGCGAAGCAGAACCTTCCGTACTGCAGACACATGCCGTAGATGAACCCGAACCACAGGTAGGCCGACAGGTAGATGTAGTACTCGTTGTACATATAGCTGGAGACGCTCAACAGGGCGAAAAACCCGACGATGGCGAACGCCCAGAGCTTCTTTCTCTCCGCGGCGGCCTGCGCCGCATCCGCCTCCGCTTGCGTGGCTCCCGCCGCCGGTTGCATCGTACCCGCAGCGGTCTGAGCCTTGTTCATCGCTGAATCCACCTCGTTATCTCCCCCTTTCGTAAAGTTGTCTCAGGCGGCGGGAAACCGAAACCTTTCCTCCTCCGAGCAATCCCCGTGCCACGGTGAAAGTACGGCACGAAGCCCCGCCGCGCGCCTTTCCCGGCCCGATACTGTCCCAAAAGGGACAATCCGGGCCCCCGAGGTGTCCCTTTTGGAACAGCCGCCCCCTCACAGGACAATCACCTTGTCCGCATGGTGGTGCATGGAGGCGTTGTCGTACTGGCTTCCGCAGACCACATGCCCGGGCAGGGATGCATGCACCCGCCCCTCGGCGTTATGCCCGCAGAAGCTCATCTGGACGCCTCCCAGAGCGCACAAGGCGGTGAAGGCCGGCTCGTTCAGGAGCCGCGTCCCCTCGTCCATGCAGAAGACCATCACTTCATGGCCCCTCTCGCGGGCGGCATGGACAATGCCCAGGGCCTCTTTCACGTGGCGGTCGGTGTTGACCAGTATGCCGAGCTTCATGGGCCTCCTTTCCTCCTTACCAAGAAATGACCTTGTCACTTTCCGAAATGAGCTCGACCACCCGTCCGTAGTCCCCTTCCTTGCGAAGGTCCACGACGGTCACGGCGTTGCCGTTTCGGTGGCACTCGATGAGGGAGCTCGCCGTCTTGTCCGGGTCCCCCTTGAGAATGTAGAGAATCTTCATGAACGCACCGTCCTTTCTTCGCTCCTCAGTAGGGAATGACGTGGTCGTAGGACAGGAGACGCACGGCTATCTCTTCATTGCTGAGATACTGCTCGTCCCCCCCGCCGGGGCGGTTCGTATACAGTCCCATGTCCATGTCCAACGCGGTCTCCACGTTCAGGGTGTTCTCCTCGGTGGGCTCCACCTCCCTGTCCAAGACATAGATGTCAATGGCGTCGTCCATGAGGGTCATACCCACGGCCATGCGCAAGGCCTCTGCCTGTCTGTCCCTGACCAAGACGGCTATTTTCCTGGGCATCGCGCCTCCTCCGGAAAGATGAATTTTTGCGGGCCCGGCCGCTTTCACGTCGTTACCTCCCCTCACGCACGGCCGGGCCCACCACGGGGAGAGAGGGGACCCTGAAGAGGGAGTCACCCGCTCTGAAACGTCTTGTAGCAAAGTCGATGCCATAAAGAAAAGAACCTGAAAACAAGGACTTGTAAACATACCCGCGGGACGGCTGTCCCAAACGGGACAGAAGGGAAGACGTGAGAGGCCCGTTTGGGTATAATAAGAGGTGAAGGGTAAAGGCGCTGCATGACGCGCACAGGGGAGCCGTCATGGACTGGTTAACCTACCACATAGGGGAGGAGTTTCTTATCGCCGCGGCCTCGTCGGGCATCGCGCTGAGGGCGTTTTCCGTCATGCTCTCGCTCGACCGGAAGGACCGCGGGCAAAGGGAACAGAGAAGCAGGGTCATGCTCGTGGGAGCGGGCTTCCTGCTTCTGGCGGTCAACAGCGCGGTCCACGCCCAGATACACATGCTCGGGCTGAACCAGAACCTCCTGTATCAGACCCTCCTCGGATATTGCCTCGGCCTTCTTACGCTGATAGCGGCCATCTCTTCGGAGAAGCCGTGGAGGCGGGTGTCGGTCCCTCTTTTGTACATGCCTCTTCTCCTTCTCCTGATGCCCCAGGTCTATGAAAGGTTTCCCATCTTCGGGCAGTTCAGGCCCTTCGTGTGGATGGTCATCGCCTATCTCTCCGCCGTGGTCTGCATGCTGTACGTGGCGGCCTACTACCACACGAAGCTCCCGCGTTTTCTTTTCTCCGCCCTGGGGCACCTTTTCATATGCATCTCGTCCGTCGCCCTCTTCTTTCCCTCGGGGATACGCTCGGACGCCTGGGTGGAGGGGCATCTGCTGCGGCCGGTGGGCTTTGTGATACTGTTCTTCAGCATGAACAGGACCGAGCTCCTGAACCTGAAAGAGAGCATCCTCTATAAGGCGCTGGCCGCCTTCAGCCTTCTGGCGTCCATCCCCCTGCTGGTCTTCGGGACCGTGGTCTTCTACGAGAACTTCTACCCGATGCAGCTTCTGGAGAAGCGCCTCATCGTCTTTCTTCTCGTCCTGGTCACCCTGGCCTCGGCGCTCGTGTTCGGGCTGGGGATGGTCCTCCGGCTCATCCGGCCCATCCTGGAGCTGAAGGAGACGGTGGAGCACGTCGCCGAGGAGGGGCTGAACCGGCAGATAAACACCCAGCGGGGGGACGAGATAGGAAAGCTCTCCCATGCCTTCAACGACATGATGGTCAAGCTTAAAAACTCCTTTGCCGAGCGGGAGCGCCTGAGCAGGCTCGCGGCCACGGGCCAGCTCGCCGCCACCCTGGCCCACGAGATTAAAAACCCCCTGAACGCCATCGGCGGGGCCGCGCAGTACATCGGCAAGAACTTCCGGGGGAGCCTCATACGGGAGTTCGTCCGGGTCATAAACGACGAGACCATGCGCATCAACAAGCTCACCTCCAACCTCCTGAACTTCTCCAAGCCCATCAAGACCGAGCCCGCCCCCGGGGACCTGAACCTCCTGGTCAACGATACGGTGAACCTTCTCAAGCAGGAGTACGAAGGCCAGGGAATACGCATCCGGACCTTCCTGGATGCAACCCTTCCGGAGTTTCCCTTCGACCATAACCAGGTAAAACAGGTTCTTTTGAACCTGCTGCTGAATTCCTTCGACGCCGTGGACGGCCGCGGCGGAGAGGTGACCGTCTCCACCGCGACACAGAACGGAACCGTCGTCCTTTCGGTGAAGGACAACGGCAAGGGCATCCGGCCGGAAGACATGGAGGACATCTTCAATCCCTTCTTCACCACCAAGACCAGAGGGACGGGGCTCGGCCTGGCCATATCGAAGAAGACGGCGCGTGAGCACGGCGGGGACATGCTGGTCGAAAGCGAGGCGGGCAAGGGCAGCGTGTTCACCCTGGTTTTGCCGAAGAGCTCATGAAAAGGCATGTCCTCATAGTGGATGACGAGGCCAACATCCTGAGGGTGCTCGCCGCCGCCCTCAGGAAATGCTCCTTCCACGTGGACACGGCGCGTACCGGGGAGGAGGCCATCTCGAAGTTCACGGCGGACAGGTTCGACCTCGTCCTGTCGGATTACCGCATGACCGGGATGGACGGCGAGGAGCTTCTCGACAAGGTGAAGCTCCTGAACCCCGCCGTGCCGGTCGTCCTGATGACCGGGTACGGAACCATAGAGCGGGCCGTGAACGCCATGAGGAAGGGCGCCTACACATACCTCACCAAGCCCATCCAGCTGGACGTCCTCATCTCGGTGGTGCACGAGGCCCTCCGGAAAAACGGCGCGGGAGAAGAGACCGAAAGCGCCCCGTCGTCGCAGTTTCTGAATATCGTGGGCCGCTCGCCCAAAATCCGCGAGGTCTTCGACATGATCCACCGGGTCAGCAAGACCGACGCCAACGTACTCATTCTGGGGGAGAGCGGCACCGGCAAGGAGCTGGTGGCCCGGGCCATCCATTACAGCTCTCTCAAGGCCGGCGGGCCCTTCATCCCCCTGGACTGCACGACCATTCCCTCGGAGCTCATCGAGAGCGAGCTTTTCGGCCACGAGAAGGGAGCCTTCACCTGCGCC